>JALONW010000300.1 GCA_025454725.1 Anaerolineae bacterium | reverse complement strand
CGTGCGCTGCTTGGGGAAGTAGTGTTCGAGCAGCACCTTATAGGCTTTGACGCGCACCGGCGCGGGGATGTCGTCGCTCTTGGTCGAGCCGACCAGCGGATGCAGCATCAAGCCGTCGCAGATTTCCAGCGCGCACTTCATCAGGTACTCGTGGGCGCGGTGGACAGGGTTGCGGGTCTGGAACGCGACAATGCGCCGCCAGCCCTGCTCCGCAAAATAGGCGCGGGTTTGGGTGGGCGTCAGATAAATTTCGGGGAACTCCGGCTGAGGCTCGGCCAGCATATAGACCTCACCGGCGAGGTAAACCTCGCCCCACGCATAGACACGGGCGACGCCGGGGTGTTCGCCGTCGGTGGTGCGGTAGACGTGCTGCGCCTCGTGCTGCCGGTCGTAGCCGAATTTTTCTTTCAGCTCCAGCAGACCGACCACGCGCCCGGTGCTGTCGGTCAGCGCCACGTCACTGCCCTCGGTCAGCGCGGCAGCCTGTTCCTCGGTGGCGGGCAGCGTGAGGGGGATGGTCCACGGCAGGCCGCTGGGCAGATGCATGGTCTCGACGACGCTGAGGTAGGTCTCACGGTCCATGAAGCCAGTCACTGGACTGGCGATTCCCAGCGCAATCAGCGTCAAGTCACTGAGCGAAACCTCGCTGATGGCGAGTTTCGGCGCAGCGGCGGCACGTTCGAGATACGGGGCGGCGGACTCGCCCGTAAACAGGCGGTTGACCAGTGTGCCGCCGTGCGGGGCAATCAGCTTGACGGGGCGGGCTGGGGTATCGGCCATGGGGGTCTATCCTTGGAACCAGAGGCGTGCAAAGTCTAAAATTGTATCACAGCGCCGCCGCCCTACATGGTCACAAGCAGGTCACGGAATAGCATAGCAAAGGACTATAACCTCAAAAATCCCCCGCCACAGGGGGGCGGACGGGTTGACACCCCCGGCCACATCGGTCTACAGTATGAGGATAAACTGCGCACCACCCTGTGTGGGCGCGGCGTCTAAATAAGTGAAGGGGCAAGCGATGTCATCCTACACGTTGACCGTCCCTGAGAAGCTGTACCGGCGCGCAGAGGAATTAGCGCGCCTGACCGCCCGGCAGGTCGATGAAGTCTTGATTGACCAGCTCCAAGAACTGATGCTCCCGCCCCTCCCCGGTGACGAACAAGCGGAACTCGACGCCATGCGCGCGCTCTCGGATGACGCACTGTGGGCGATTGCGCGTGAACGGATGGGCGATGACCTGCAAGACCAGCTCCAGCACCTGATGGCGCGCAACGACCGGGGGTTACTGAGTCCGGTCGAACGCGGCGAGCTGGAAAAACTGGTCGAGCGCGGGAATCGGCTGATGCTGCGAAAAGCTGAGGCCGCCGCCCTGCTGCGCGAACGCGGCCACGCCGTCACCCCACACGACCTAGCGGGGGGCGATGACTGAACAACCGCTGGCGTGGTCGGCCATCCGCCGCGCCGTCCATGAGCGCGCCAACGGCTTCTGCGAGTACTGCCAGACCAACGGACTAGTCATCGGCCAAGCCATGCACACCGAACACATCGACCCCAACGGCGGTGATGTGCTGGAAAACCTGTGTTTGGCCTGCGCCAACTGCAACCTAAGCAAATCGGTCGCCGTCCGCGCCTTTGACCCCCTCAGCCAGCAGATTGTCCACCTGTTCAACCCGCGCCAGCAGCGCTGGACCGACCATTTTCGCTGGGCTGACCGTGGCTTGCGGGTGGAAGGCATTACCCCGGTCGGGCGCGCCACCGCCGAACGCCTTAAAATGAACCAAGACCGGGTGGTCGCCGCCCGCGCCCGCTGGGTACAAGCAGGCTGGCATCCGCCCCACCTATCTGACTAAATATAGTTGTATCTCCATACTTTACTTTTTCTTTTGGCTGTTTTTTGCACCACCTACCCAATAAGGAGGCAAACCATGTCAATTATTATGTCCGGGGCATCGGCCACCCCACTCAAGAGCCGCCCGACCCTCACCAGCACCATCTCATCCCAGCCTATGCGATAGACACCCATACCCCGACACGGGGGAGATTTCACCGATATGACCCTGTTCGACGAATCAGAATTGTACAGCGGCCTTGCCTCGCAGATGTGGGCGGCCTACACCAACCTTGGCGACGATTACCCCTATTTCAAGCAGGTTTTGACCGACCATCCCGGCCTCGTGCTGGATATTGGGTGCGGGACGGGGCGCTTACTGCGCGCCTTCCTGCGCGACGGCTTCACGGTCGAAGGCGTGGACATCGCCGCTGACCAGTTGGAGCAGTGCCGCCGCCTCGCTGAGGAAGAGGGTCTGCCCGTCCCCGTGCTGTACGCCCAACCGATGCAGGCGCTCGACCTGCCCAAGCGCTACGACGCCATCATCATCCCGTGCGGCAGCCTTGCCTGTGTGATGGACCGGCGCGCAGCGCTGGATGCCCTGCGGCGCCTGAAGCACCACCTCGCGCCCGGCGGGGTGCTGGTCTTTAACTTGTTCATCGAGGAAGAGGCTTACCCGCGCAAGACCTATCCAGAGCCGTGGCGTGACTGGTCGAAGGCGGTTCTACCCGACGGCAAGACCCTATTCACCGACCGGCGCGTTGTCTCGGTCGATAGGCTCGAACAGGCAGTGGTCGAGGAGCGCCGCTATCGCGTCATTGACGGCGACAGCCGCGACCTGCCCGCGCTGCAAGACGAGACGCGCACGGGCGGGTACCGCTGGTATACGCGCAACGAGGCGCTTTGGATGATTGAGTTGGCCGGGCTGACGGTCGATAAAATCACCGGCGATTACACCGATGAGCCGTTCGGCCCGCATCACACCAACCTGATGATGTTCCACACACATTAGCCCAGCCCTGAAACAAAAACCATCCCCTTGCAATAAACGAAGGGGATGGTTTGTTGTAAGGAAGTAGCGCGCCAATGTATTTTATTTACCCCGCCGACAGCGCCGCCATGCGCTCACCGATGATGGCCTCGGCGCGACCGGCGAGCGCCGGGTGGTGACGGTTACCCGCCACCCAACGGCACGACAGCGCCACCCGCGCCGTCACCAGCCCTTCACAGGCTGCCAGCAAACCTGCCGACTCGTCGAGGCTAACGGCGGCGCACCACGCACGCAGCGCATACATTTTGAGCTGTTCGTAACGCGGGTGCGGACGCATGAACAGCCACAGCGTCGCAAGGTCATAGGCTGGGCTGCCCCACACGCAGTCATCGAAATCGACGGCGGCGGGCATTAGGTGCGACCACAGCAGGTTATCGGGGCGGTAATCGCCGTGGATGGGCTGCATCGGCACGCCGAGGTTTTCCAGCGCAGAAAAAGCGTCGGCGGCGCGGGACTGCACACGCGAAAACACTTCTGTATACGGTGCAAGCAGCGATTCGCCCTCGGCGTCCAGCGTGTACTGAGTCGCAGGGCTAAACAGGGTATCGGCGTCGAGCTGCGGACGGTCGAGGCCGGACGTCAGATCAAATGAGCGCGCCGCAAGGTGCAGCACACCTAGATACTCCCCCGCCCGGTGCGCCAACAGCGCGTACCAATCCAGCGCCGGTTTAACCACACCGGGCAGCGCGCCGAGCAGCGTACACAGGTGCGGCGTGCCGTCGTCACCCGTGACCTCGACCACTTCCGCCAGCGGCGGCGGGACGGTCATGCCCGCTCGGTGCAGGTGCGCCAACAGCGCCAATTCGGTCTCGACCCAGCGGCGCGTTTTGTGGTTGGGTCGGTGAATGCGCACCACCCGCGCCGAGCCGTCGGGGAAGTCGGCACAGTAGACGGCGTTGTTGGCCTCACCCAAAACGGTCAAGCTCGCGGCGGCGGGGTCATAGCCCCACGCGACCAGCGCCCGTTTCGCCAGCACATCCGCAGACATCACGCCCGCTTCCAACAGGTCGTCAGGTGGTCATCGACCATGCCGCACGCCTGCATCATCGCGTAGCAGATGGTCGGCCCAACGAAGGTAAAGCCGCGCTTCTTGAGGTCTTTGCTCATCGCCTCGGCAATCGGCGTGACCGGGGGGACATCCGCCATGCTGCTAAAGTGGTTAACGAGAGTCTTTCCATCGGTGAAACGCCAGATGTAGGCGTCGAAGCTGCCGAACTCGGCCTGCACGCGCATAAAGGCGTGGGCGTTGCGGACGGCGGCGTTAATTTTGAGGCGGTTGCGGACGATGCCGGGGTTCTGCATCAGCGAGTCGAGCTTGGCGGCGTCGTACTGGGCAACCTTCTGCACATCGAAGTTATCGAAGGCAGCGCGGTAGGCCTCGCGTTTACGGAGGATGGTAATCCAGCTTAGGCCAGCCTGCGCGCCCTCCAAACTCAGCTTCTCGAACCACTGGCGGTCGTCGTGGCACGGTACGCCCCATTCCTCGTCATGGTAGGCGACATACAGCGGGTCATCGCCGCACCACGGGCAGCGCGGACGGGAATCAGTCATAGCGTTCGCTCCTTTGTTCTAATCAGAGACCGATTTTAGCGCTGTCGGTAAGGGCGTGCAACGGGGATGAAGGACGCAAAACAAAAAAGCCCCTCTCCGGGGAGAGGGGCCAAAGGCTGGAGCCGGTTTTGTTACTCAGCTTCCTCGGTCAGCATGATGTCCTCAACGGCCACCAGCTCGATGATGGTCCAGTCCAGCAGGCGCTCCGGCACGACGCCGTAGCTCAGGGGCTGGATGACATTGCCGAACTCGCTGGTCATCGGGTCAACCATGGTGGTGTCCGGCGCGACCGGGGTCACGTCCGTCGCACCTTCAACGTTCGGTTCAGCCGTGACTTCCATGGGCGCACCCATGTTCATGTTCATCTCCGAGTTGGCGATGAGGGCATCCAGACCGCCTTCCGAGGTGCGCGGGTGGACGATACCGGTGACACGAACGCGCGCATCACGGGTAATCCAGACCGGCAGCTCACGCCCGGTGTTGTTGATGACCAACACTTGGTTGGTCCCCAAGAACGCCTCGTCATCGACCACGAAGGCCTTGACGTTGACCAGCTCGGTCACGAGACCCTCAAAGCTGACCGTCGTACCGTAGTAGTTCTCTGGCGCACCGATGATGTCGGTGATGGTCTGCGCGGGTTGAACGTCGGCAGGCGGCGGGGTGGGGTCCTGCGCGACAGAAACAGCGGTCAGGCCCAGCAGCGCCAAGACCATCGTTAGCACCATCAAAAACCATCAAAATGGAAGTGTTCTTACGCATATGCCTTGCTCCTTTGAATGTTGTCTTGTTCATGCCCCCACTGTGCTAATGACAGTGTGTGGTTGGTGGGGCAAACTCCATCATAAGCGCAGCGGTAAGATTGTCTGTGGGTTGGGTGTGGGGTATTTTGTGGTCTGGCTTACCTAAAAAATAATAGATGGATGCACCAGTAACCAAATAGGTCAGATGACCCTAACCAGATAGAGTCAAGGGCGCGATGGTACGGATATTGAGGGAACCTGCCTACGTTGCGATATAATAGCGCGCATGAGCGTGTCGCCACTTCCACCACCCCCCGCTGGCCTCCTCCACACCGTCACCTGCCGACCAGAGGGGTTAGCGGCGTGGTTTGACACCGACAGCGCACCGCCAACTCGATTTGACTGGAGCGGTTATACCGTCGAGCTGTGTCACAACGCCGTGCGCCTGACCGCTGCCCACCCCCAGCCGTTCGGCGCATTTCTGAGCGTAATGGGACATATTCGCCGCTGGCTGAATTTCGTGCTGAACCTGCCCATCAACCTGTTGGACATCGAAGTTGTACCCAGTGACTCGACCCTACCAGTGCGTGTGCAGATACAGGACGCGCACCATCGGCATACGCTCATCCCGCCGCCGCGCCCCATCTTCGGCTATGCCATGGTTGCCGACCGTCTAGCGGATTACCTCACCCGCTGGTTTGACCTGTGTTCGGACAGGGCGCGCTCACTGGAGACCTATTTCGGCTCATTTGAGGCCACCGGCATCAGCCCAGCCATCCGGCTGCTGTTGGTCGTGCAGTCGCTAGAAATGTTCCATGTCGATTTTGTCTCGCAGCGTGTGCCACAGCGCTACAACTCACGCCAGAAACGCCGCACGCCCTCATATACCCCAACTGGCAAGCTCTCACGGATTGGGTCGTTGGAGGAGCGCGTCTGGGATTTGGTCGAGCAGTACCTCGCGCAGGATGCCGAGGCAATCATGCGCCTGCTGCCCATCCCAGACTTGTTCATTGTCCGGCTGATTGACACGCGCAACTACTACACCCATGGCGACCGCCCACACGAGCATGTCATCCATAACCCCGACGGTTTCGCCGCGCTCATCCGCACGGCGCGGGCGCTGGCCTTTATCGGGTGGCTGCGGGCGCTGGAAGTCCCGCCCGCACAGGTCAATGCCGTAACCAGCGCGCCGCACAACCACCACCGCTTCGCCCCGTATGTCGGGTGAAAAACGGGTGTATAAGTATCACTCCCGTCGGCTCCACGGGACAAGGACACGCTCGGCAAGGATGATGGCTGCGTAGAACGCGATGCCAATGGCCGACGCCACCACAATCGCCGCCCACGCCCGCGCAAAGTTGAAGCCCGCCGCCTCCTGCGTGATGAACACGCCTAGCGTCGCCCTCGGCCCGCCGAAGAACTCGGCCACTACCGCGCCAATCATGCTCAGGGGGCTGGCAACGCGCAGCGCCGAGAAAATATACGGGACGGCGTTGGGAATCCGCACTGACCACAGCACCTTAAACGGGACGGCGGCGTAGGAGCGCATCAGCTCTAGCTGGCGTGGGTCAACCAGCGTCAGGCCGCGCACCGTGTTAATCATGGTGGGGAAAAACACGATGATGGCGACAATCGCCATTTTGCTGGCGGGGTTGGTCAGGCCAAACCAGTTGTTCATAATCGGCGCAAACGCGATGATGGGGACGCTATTGGCGGCAATCGCAAACGGCATCAGCGCTTGGCTGACCACCGTCCAGCGCGCCGTGATGAGCGCGACCAAAATCCCGCTGCCACAGCCAAGAACGAAACCGCCGATGGCCTCGTAAAAGGTCGCCGCGCCGCTCTCGAACAGAATCGAGCCGTTTCCAGCCAGCCAAGCGTTGAACTCGGTCGCCAGTTCGCCCCCGATGCGCGACGGGCGCGGCAAAATAAACTGTTGGATGTTGAACGCCGTGACCAAAAATTCCCACAGCGCGATGAACCCGACCGCCACCAACACGGTCGGGAGATATTCTTGGAATTTCGCCCGCATGGTCGCCACCGCCCCCTACTCGTCGAAGCCGTGGGCGTCGCGCAGAAGCTCGCGCACCTCGGTGACCAGCTCGAAGAAGCGCGGCAGCTCGCGGGTCTCGAAGTTGCGCGGGTACGGCAGGTCGATGTCCATCACCGAGGTGATGCGCCCCGGCCTTGGCGACATCACCACGACGCGACTGCTCAAAAACACCGCCTCGGCGATGCTGTGCGTGACGAAGACCACCGTGGTTTGAGTGGCCTGCCAGATTCGCAGCAGTTCGAGGTTCATGCGCTCACGAGTGAACTCGTCCAGCGCGCCAAACGGCTCATCCATCAGCAGCAGTTTGGGCTGGAAGGCCAGCGCCCGCGCAATCGCCACACGCTGCTGCATCCCACCCGACAACTGCCACGGGTAATGCTTGCCGAACTTGCCCAACTCGACCAATTCGAGCATGGCTTGGGCGCGCTGTTCCCGTTCGCCCCGCGCCACGCCCATAATCTCTAACGGGAGCTGAACGTTCTGGCTGACGCTGCGCCAGTCATAGAGCGTGGCGGCCTGAAACACCATGCCGTAGTCACGGTCGAGGCGCGCTTGGGCAGGCGGCTTGCCATTGACGGTCATGCTGCCGCTGGTGGGCGTTTCGAGGTCGGCAATCAGGCGCAGCAGGGTCGATTTGCCGCAGCCGGACGGCCCAATCAGGCTGATGAACTCGCCCGCGTGGATGTCGAGGTCTACGCCGGTCAAGGCGGTCACGGGATCGGCGTTGCGGACGGTAAAGACCTTGTTGATGCCGCTGGCGCGGATGACGGTCGGGGGTGTGGGTGGGGTCATGGGCGGGCGGTTCCGAGGGTTATACGCTGCGTAACGGTTTTCACCCGACTATTCTAGCGCCCCCCGCCCCACTTGGCGACAAGCTGACGAGTGCCATGCGCGCCAGATAGATATTGGCGTGGAATAGACCGCATCACGATACAATCCAAGCTGAACGCGGTTGGACAACACAGGAGCCGCCCGTATGCCATTTCGCCGGTCCGTGATGACGTTGTGCCTATGGTTTGTGTTGGCGCTAAACACCGCCGCACAAGACGCCCCCGCCGGATTCATCTTCCCGGCCATCAATCCCGAAAGCGCCACCTACGCCAACAATGACCTGTATTACGCCGATACCAGCGGTCGGGTAGTCAACTTGACCGACAGCGTAGCCGAGAGCGAAAACGCCGCCGTTTGGTTGCCGGGCGGTGAGGCCATTTTATTCAGCCGCAACCGGCCAGTCGATGAGACTCCTGATGGGTACATCACCAGCACAACCGACTTCTGGCGTATGCCCATCGCCGCCGACGGCACCCCCGGCGAGGCCGTCTTATTGTTAGACTTAATGGATGAGGTTGGGCCTATCCGTGCCGACCGCTGGCTGCTCTCACCGGACGCCGACACACTTTACATCCAACGGAACAGCAACGGCGACCTCTACCGCTTTGATTTGAACACCGGGATATTTGAGTACCTCACCACACCCGATGACCACGAATCACCCTACATCATCGGGTTGGAAGACGACGGTGCGTTACTGGTTTATGCCTATGCCATTTGCCCAGAGCAAGGGGAGTGCGGCACGGGTTATGCTGCTATAGAGCTGGACTCAGGCCGCGTCATCAGCCCGTTTGAGTGGGACGAACTTGTAATCTTCCACGCAGAAGCATCTGGCGTCACAGCGCGCTATACCGAGGAATCGACTGGGTTTACGCTGATATGGGACAATCAGACCACGCTTGTGGAGGGCGGTGTTACGCCCAGCCTCTCGCCTGACGGTACTCAGGTGGTTTATGGCGTGTGGGACGACGAAAATGAGGGGGGCGGTATTTGGTTGTTGGAGCGCAGCTCTCCAAATGACCCTCGTCTGCTCATCCCAGCGCGCACCAGCGTACCATATTATCCATCGTGGTCACCAGATGGAGGGTGGTTAGCCTTCTTCGGACAAAGCGGCAGCACATTTACGCTGAACGTGCGCGATAACGATACCGGCATGGTGCAGACCGTCCACCGTGGCGGGTTCTTTGGGTCGCTCGAACCTGTCCAGTGGCGGCCTGCGCCCGGTTAAACATTCATCATCCCGACTGCTGACGGGCGTCCAGCGCGTCGCGCAGGCCGTCACCAATGAAGTTGAAGCCCAGCACCGTCAGCATGATGACGAAACCGGGGAACAGCGCG
>JALONW010000299.1 GCA_025454725.1 Anaerolineae bacterium | reverse complement strand
GTCGTTGCTCATCTGCACCAGCGAGCTGTAATCCATCGGGTCTGACCACTTGATGTCTTTAGAGTCAATAGTTGGGGTTTCGGTGCCGTTGTAGCCTGTGACCGTGCTGGTCGGGCTGGCTGAAAAGTTGATGTTGCCGCCGCCGTCGCGCAGGTAGACCACATTGTCATAGCCAAAGGCGTTGGATTTGCCGGTATAACCGCTGTTAACGCTGTAGGTGTTGCCGGTGCGGGCGGTCTGGATAAAGCCATCATCACGTTTGGTGTCCAGATCCATGGAGGTTGAACCGGGCTTTGGTGAGACCGATGGGCTGGGGTTACTGGCCTTGATCATTTGCTGCACCAACTCTCGGAAGCGTTCGCGGGTGAAGACCCCACTGAATTTCCATGCGTAATAGCCGCGCTCAAGCATGTCTTGACTGATCTGTACTCGCAGATCGCTGGGAATCATATTGAAAAACACCGCCCCCAGCGTCCGATCATTGCGGCGACGGAGCGCTTGGTCGGTCAATTCCCACCAACTGACATCTTCAGCACCGAGAGTCAAATCTAGACTGTCGAGGCCGTGGTCGCTGTCGTCGGTCTCGGCGCTGTCGTGGGCGCGCTGGATGAACGGGCGTCCGACCATCTGCAGGACGGCGCGGTTGCCAACCACACGCTGGAGCTGGACGATGTGCGGGACGCGGCCACTCGCACGACCTATGGATAAGTCGAGCCATGCGTGCGGGCTGTCACTGGTTCTGGCCGCCGATTTTTTTGCCTCAGATGGGGTGCGTTGGGAGGATGTTGGCTCGCTCATGGTCGTTCGACACCCTTCAATCACGATTGTACTATTTATGCTATTGTGACGCACTCTGCGCGGGCGCGCAACCAACGCTGAGGTGCTGAATCTACGCGGCTCTGACCGAACGTGTACGCGATTCTTACATGACCGCGCTACAGTATGGGGGTCAATACCACCTAAATTAGCGTGGGGGATTCGCCAACCAAGCGCCCCCACACCGCCGCGCCGCACACCGCAAACCCGCGTTACAATAAGGGTAACGGATGCCCCCAGCGGCGCAGTGATGAACAGAGGACACAGAGCGCATGATACGGTTTGAACGCTTCACCGAGCGCGCACAGGACGCGGCCACCCGCGCCTATGAGGTCTTGCAGCGCTACGGCCACAACCAACTGGACAATGAACACCTGCTGCTGGCGCTGCTGGAGCAGCCCGACGGCGTGGTCGGCCAAATCGTCGAGCGTCTGGGCGGGGACAACAACATTATCCGCACCAAGCTGGACGACCACCTCCGCCGCGCCCCCAAAGCGGCCATCTACGGCGGCGGGACCGGGCAGGTTTTCATCACCCCCCGCGTCAAGGCGGTCATCGACCTTGCCAACGAGGAGGCCAACCGCCTGAAGGACGAGTACATCTCGACCGAACACATCTTTATCGCCATTTTGACTGAGCGCAACACGCCCGCCGTCCGCATCTTGGCCGAGGCGGGCATCACCCGTGACCGCGCCAACGACGCCATCAAGGACATTCGCGGCGGCCAGCGCGTGACCGACCCACAGGCCGAGTCGCGCTACCGCACGCTGGAAAAATACAGCCGCGACTTGACTCGCGCCGCCATGGAAGGCAAGCTCGACCCGGTGGTCGGGCGTGACGGCGAAATCATGCGCGTGATTCAAGTCCTCAGCCGCCGCAGTAAGAACAACCCCGTCCTCATCGGCGACCCCGGCGTCGGCAAGACCGCCATCGTCGAGGGGCTGGCGCAGCGCATCGCGGCGGGCGACATCCCCGAACCACTGATGGGCAAGCGCGTCATCAGCCTCGACCTCGCCGGGATGCTGGCTGGGTCGCGCTTCCGTGGTGAATTTGAGGAGCGCCTCAAGGCCGTCATTGATGAAGTGCAGCGCGCCGCTGGTGAGATCATCCTGTTCATCGACGAGGTTCACCAAGTCGTCGGGGCGGGCGCGGCCAGCGGCGCGATTGACGCCGGTAACATGATGAAACCGGCGCTGGCACGCGGCGAGCTTCAGTGCATCGGCGCGACCACGCTGGACGAGTACCGCCAGTACATTGAAAAGGACAGCGCGCTAGAGCGCCGCTTCGCCCCGGTCTACGTCGAAGAGCCGAGCATCGAAGACACCGTTGATATGCTCTATGGCCTGCGCGACCGCTACGAGGCGCACCACAAAGTCACCATCAGCGACGCCGCGATTGACGCCGCTGCCCGCCTGAGCGACCGCTACGTGACCGGGCGTAAGCTGCCCGACAAGGCCATCGACCTGCTGGACGAGGCCGCCGCCAAGCTGCGCGTGGCGCTGTATGCGCTCCCCGCCAACTTGAAGGAACTCAAGCAGCAGATTGACCGGCTGACCGGCGAAGAAGAAGCCGCCGGGTTCGCCCGCGACTACGAGCGCGCCGCCAACCTCAAGCAGCACCGCCTCCAAATCGAGACCGACTACAACCGTGAGCTGACCCAATGGCAGCAGCAGAATCGTCTCGATGAGGTGGTCGAAGCGGAGGACATCGCGCAGGTCGTCGCGCAGTGGACGGGTATTCCGGTCAATCAGATGTTGGAGAGCGAAGGCGAGAAACTCCTGCGGATGGAAGACGCACTGCACAAGCGCGTTATCGGTCAGGACAAGGCCGTCTCGGCGCTGTCGGACGCGATCCGACGCGCCCGCAGCGGCTTGAAAGACCCGCGCCGCCCGATTGGGTCATTCATCTTCTTGGGATCGTCCGGCGTCGGTAAGACCGAGCTGGCGAAGGCGCTGGCCGAGTTCCTGTTCGATGATGAGGACGCCCTCGTCCGCATCGACATGAGCGAGTACCGCGAGCAGCACGCCGTCAGCCGCTTGTTCGGCGCGCCGCCGGGGTATGTCGGTTATGAGGAAGGCGGCCAGCTCACCGAGGCCGTCCGCCGCCGCCCGTACCGCGTCCTGCTGTTCGATGAGATCGAAAAGGCGCACCCGGACGTGTGGAACGCGCTGCTGCAACTGTTGGAAGACGGTCGCCTGACCGACGGGCAGGGCCGCACGGTCGATTTCCGCAACACGGTCGTGATTATGACCAGCAACCTCGGCACGGAGTTCATCCGTCGAAGCGGGGCGCTGGGCTTCGTCCAGACCAACGACGAGCAGGCCATTGTCGACCATCAGAAGATCGAAAAGGCCATGCGCGACACCTTCCGCCCAGAGTTCCTCAACCGCATTGACGAGGTGATTATCTTCTCGCCGCTGACGGTCGAGGACGTGAGCAAGATGATTGACATACAGATTTCGTCGCTGATGGGACGCCTGAAGGACAACGGCTTGCAAATCGAGCTGACACAGAACGCCCGTCTGTTCCTAGCGCGGGTGGGGTATGACCCATCGTTCGGCGCGCGCCCGCTGCGCCGTGCGCTCCAGCGCTACATCGAGAACCCGCTGAGTGTCCAACTGCTGCGCGGTGACTTCAAGTCTGGGGATATGATTGTGGTCGATGAGGTCAACGGTGAAATCACCTTCAACCGTCAGGCACAGGGCTTGGTTGACCCGTTCCACCCGGCGGACGTAGACGCGCTGGGCGACACGCCCCCGGTCAACAGCACCCCAGCGGGCTGGAACTAACAGACATCTAAACGCAAAAACCTCCCCTTTCCGATGATGGAGAGGGGAGGTTTTTGCGTTTCTGGGGATGTTAGTTAATCGTCGCGTTTTTGAACAGTTTCGGCGTCATCTTGAAATGATTGACCAAGGCGTTATCGGCCACCGTGTTAGGGACGGCCAGCAGTTCCAACAGGCTGCTCGTGACTGGCGTACCGGGCAACACGCGCTCCATCACCCAGACGGCGGGGCGCAGCACGGCCACGGGCGTCGGGACGAACAGGCGCGGCCCACCGACCACCTTATGGATGCGATGCTCGATTTCACCGAGGTTCAACACTTCGGGGCCGCCCAGCGCCAGCTCTTTCCCGATGGTGGTCGGGTCGTCCACACAGCGGACGGTGGCCTCGGCCACGTCGAAACCGCTGACGGGCTGGAACTCGGCCTTGCCGCCGCCGATGAGGGGGAAAATCAGCGGGGTGATTTTCATCAGGCGGGCGATGCTGTTAAAGAACTCGTCCTGCGGCCCAAAGATGGCCGACGGGCGCAGCGCCGTCCAGTTTTTGGCGTGGTCACGGACGTATTCTTGCGCCCGCCCCTTGCTCTTGAGGAAACGGTAGGGCAAGCTGCTGTTCGCGCCGTTCTGGCTCATGTTGATGAAGCGTCCGACGCCCGCGTCGTTGGCCGCATCGACGACGTTGACCGTCCCTTGATAATTGACTTCTTCATAGGTCGCGCCGCCCTTTTCGATGGCAATTGCCACCAAATGGATGACGGTCTCGACACCCTGCATAAGGGGCTTGAGGCTCTCGCGGTTGGTGACGTCACCACTGACGATTTCGATTTTGTCACTGAGTGCGCCGAGGCGGATGCGGGTCTTTTCAGCGTCGCGCACCATCGCGCGGACGGTCTTGCCCTTCGCCACCAATTCCTTGACGATTAAATTGCCCAAATAACCGTTCGCGCCGGTCACTAAAATAGTCATGAGTCGCCCCCTTGTGCCGCGCTGACCGAAAGCTCAGTCAGGGTTAAGGCGTCCGACCCGCCGACGGGCAGACGCGAAAAAGTATCATCTGGAGTGTAGAGCGCCACAATGAGCCGATACTGAGCAGGCGCTAAATCGTTCGGAATCACGAGGGCGTGGCGGTCAGTGATGCGCTGGTCGGGCTGCCATGCCTGCGCTGGGGCGGTGGCGTTGGCCGGTTGGCTGTCTCGCTGGGCGATTAAGCGCCCGTCGGCGTCTAATAATTGCACCGTCACCACCAGCGGAATCGGAATCGGCGTGTCAGTTGACCAGTCGAGGTCGAGCGTCAGCACATCACCGGGCGCGGGACTGTCGTCTGAGAGACGGTAGCCGTGCAGCGTGACTATCCCCCCGTCGAAGGTGAATTCCGCGCCGTCAAGCGGGGTGGTCGGCGCGCTGTCGTCGGGCGAGACGTAGCGGACGAGGCGCACACTGCCGAACCAGCGGTCATCCAGCGGGTAGGCGCTGGCCGCCAGCGCGGTCTCGACGATGCGCTGTGGGTCGCGCTCATCTGTCCCCCAAAACACGCCGTAAACCCGTGGATGCGCCGCCAAAATATCGGCGATGGCTTGTTCGGTGGCGGCGCGGTCGGGCGTCAGGCCGACCGGCAGCGGATAGACGGTGAAATCAACGTTTTGGCGCGCCGCATTGTACTCGAATACCTCGCGCTGGCCCGGCCCATTCAAGATGACGGCTGACCCTGCGCCGCCGTCGGCCAAAATCTCGCGCACGATACCTCGGTAATCGTCGCGGCGGAATTCCGGCGCGGTGTACAGCGCATCGAGGCCGCCCCAGCCGCCCAAGACCAGCGCCGCCGCTGATGCCAGCGCCGCGAATTTGGGCATCGCCCGCGCTATCGGTGATTGGCGCGGGACGCGCAGCTTCCAGAGCGCCCACGCGCCGCGCCCCAGCCACAGCGCCATCCCAATTTGCGCGGGTAGCAGAAATTTGAGGTTGGCCGGGCGGAATAATTCCAGCGCCAAGAAGCCGCCCAGCGTCAGAATAACCCACAGCGGCGGCAGTGCCAGCGCCCACAGCGTCCGCCGGTCGGCGCGGCGCGTGCCGATGGTCGGCAGGAGTCCCAGCGCCAGCAGTAAGAACGCCGCTATCGAAATCCCGGTGATGGTGTAGGTATTGCCCTTAATCAAATAGCCCAACGCGACCGGGATGGCCTCCCCTGCTGGGATGGGGTCGCCGGTGCTGCCCCACGACGTGACCTGACGCAGCGCGGTCGGCAGCCACGGCAGAAACAACACCAGCGCCGCACCGTACCCAGCGGTCAGCCGCAAAAATATCCCACGCAGGCTGTAGCGCACATCAGACGGCGCAACCCAGACCAGCCACCCCAAGCCCATCACGGCATGGAGCGCCAATACTCCTGCGTAAGCGTAATTGGTGTACAGCCCGGCGGCGGTGGTCAGCGCCAGCGCGATGACCCGACCGCGCCCCGCGCCGTGCAGCACCAATACCAGCGCCCATGTCGAGGCCGCGCCAGCCAGCGCCAGTAGGGCATACATGCGCGCTTCTTGGGCGTAGGTAATGCTGAACGTGTTGACCGCGACGACCGCCAGCGCGACCAATCCAGCGGTACAGCCGTAGAGTCGGCGTGCCAGCGCGAAGGCACACGTCGCGCTTAGAATTGAGGCGAACACCGACAGCGAGCGCAGCGCGAATTCGCTTTCACCGGTCAAGACGCGCCAACCGGCCAGCAGCCAATAATAACCGGGTGGGTGAATATCAGCGGCGGCGTTGACCCAGATGTCGGCGGGGGAGCGCAGGGCTTGGCCGTAGCTGTTGCCCTCGTCGTTCCAGAATGATTGGCCGTCGAGCGCGTAGAAGCGCAGGCCCGCCGCCAGCATCAGCAGCGCGAGGGCAAGCGGGAGGATGGTGCGGTTCATGGGCTGGGTGTCCGCGTGTTTGGTCGGGTGTCTGGCGGACGATTATACCTCAGCCCCTGAGTCGCTTCAGCAGCTTGGCGGCAGGCGCTGCCACCGATTTGCGCGGGTCTGCCGCCAAGCGTTCCAATTGGGGGATGAGCCAATCGCGCAGGTCGGGGTCGGTTTTGGCCCACGCGCCCAACGTCTTGAGCGTCTGACTCAGCACAATCCAATCGTCGTACTGAGTGAGGTTGTCCTTCAAGACCATAATGGCGCGCTGGCGTTGGGCATCGGTGAACAGCGGCGCAAGTTCCAGCGCCATTTGGGCCAGCGTCCAGCGTGTCGAGGGCTGCGTCAGCGCCGCGACCTCCTCATAGAAGCGGTCGAGATAGGGACGGAACCAGTCTGGCTGCTGACGCCACAACCGTTTCATGGCGTTGGACGTGCGGAGCCGGACGGTCTCATCGCCGTCGAAGTAGCAACCGTAGAGCTGGTCGAACTTAGTGGGGGCGGCCAGCACCGCCTCGACTACCTCGACCGTTCGCCCCAGCGAGTTGGGGTGGCCACCACGGAGCACATCTGCAAATGAGAGATGATTGTCCATTAGAGATACCTCCTATGCATCACTCCACGCACAAATCTGGACGGCGGACGATGCCGACACTGCCCAAGCGCGCCGCGATGTCCGCGATGCGCTCACCTGTCAGAGGGTAAATGGCGTCGGGCGCAATCTCGGCCAGCGGAACGGCTACCGCTGCTTCCTGCGCGATTCCCTCATTAGGCACACGCCATGGCTTGTCGCCAAAGGTAAACGCCGTCTCGCCCCACAGCAAAATATCGAGGTCAAGCTGAAGCGGCCCCCACTTGGTGAGCTGTTGGGCGCGCACCCGCCCGGTCTCGCCTTCGATGCGGTAGAGATGCTGCTTGACGGTCACGGGGTCGAGCATAGTACGAAGAGCGACGGTCACGTCAAGGAAGTCGGGCTGGTCGAGGTAGCCGAACGGCGGCGTTTGGTAGACCGATGACACGGCGGTGATGTCGCCCAGCGCCCGCAGTTGGTCGATACCGAATTGCAGCCAGCGCAGCGGCTCGATGTTCGACCCCAGCGCGATGTAAGCGGTGACAGGTTGGTCGCTCATGCGGTGAACACGCTCACTTCGATTTTGTGTTCGATGCGTCGCACCTCATACAGGTGGCCGCTGCCGTAGACGATGAGTTCCCCGGCGGCGAACTCGACCATCGTGTCCTCATCAATGGCGGCGACGGTGTGCAGTGCCCGCGTCTCGACCAGTGCCAGCGCCCGTGCCAGCGTCCCAGTCTGGCTGGCGTGGACATCGACCGCTTGGAACACCGGCGGGATAACGCTGAGTCCGCCGCGCACGTCCAGTTCCTCGATTCCCTCGCTGGCGGCAGGGTGGACGACCTGCATCAGCCGCCCCTTGCGCTGCACCTTCCAGCCGCCGACGATGGCGTGTTGGGCGGCGATGGTCGCGCCTGCCGATGTGCCGCAGTAGGGGATGCTGCTGCGCCGCAGCGTCCGCAGCCACGTGATGTCTTGGCACAGCGCGTAGTGGATGGCGGGGGTCGCGCCGCCCACGATGAACACACCGCTTGCGCCCACGATGTCCGTACCGGTCAATGTGCGCTCCTCAGACACCATCACCGGCGTGATGTGTTCGGTTTTCGCGCCGCCGTGGATGAGCATGGCGCGGTAAGCGTCGAGGTCGGCGGCGTGCTGGTCATGCAGCACCATCACCAGCTTGGGTGCGCCGCCCTGTCGGTAACATTCCTCGACAAATGGGCTGAAACAGGCTTGGTTGGCGGACGGGTCGGTCCCCCCGCCGCCGTGCAGGAAGACTCCCGCGCTCATGGCTGCCCGTCTCCCGCCGAACGCTCAATCAGCATGCCTACGCTGTCCGCGAATCGCAGCGCGCCGGGCTTGTGGACGCGCACCTGCACCCACGGCGCGCCGTGCGCCAGCACCATCTGCGCGACCGATTCGGCCAGCGCCTCGACCAGTTTATAATGCGACGACTCGACGTGCGCGATAATGGCCTTGGTGACGGTGCGGTAGTTGAAGGCGTCGGCGGGGTCGTCGGTCTGACCGGCGCGGCGGATGTCCGTCCCGATTCGCAGCGTCAGCACCACGTCCTGTTTGACCCCAATCTCGTGCGCGCTGAACCCAATCTCACAGCGCAGGCGCAGCGCGTCAATTTCGATAATGTCCATGTTGTGTCTGTCCTAACCTTAAGCGCTGTGACCATTGTACCCGGCGGCGGATGGCGTGCCACATCCCATCACAGAGTCTTACAACCTGCAAATTTTCTCGAATTTTTAAGATAATCAACTCGCTGGCTGCCGCCCAGACCCCCGCCGATGAAGACCCCGCCGAGAACATCTGCTATGACGGCGGGCTGTGGGAGGGCAAGTGTAGTGATTGGCCGACCGAGGCCGAAATCGAATGGGCGTGGACGTGCGGCTGGTATTTCGCGCAGTCCACCGCCGGGCGCATCCCGTTGAGCGCCATCCCCTCGTACTGCCCGTCGCTGGCGGCCATCATCGAGAACATCGTGCCGGAGCCAGAGCCAGAAATCCCGTTCGTCGGCTGCTTAGACTCGACCGACCCCACCCAGTATGACCTCGGCGCGACCGGCGCAATCAATACCCTCGACAACGCCGTCGTCGTCGGCTCGACCGATGGCACATGTGACTCAGGGTCGGTTGGGACGGCCACCATCGTCTCTGGTTCGACGCCAGTCAACGCCCTTGCGCAGTGCATCGGCCTGCGTGGGACGAGCAGCGTGGGTGTGCTGAACCTCAACACCGAGCTGGGCTACACCGTCACCAATACATGGTGGCTGTGCTTCCCCGCCTAACCCGCCACAGCGCAAAAAAACGCCCCTTCTGCCAACCAGAAGGGGCGTTTTTTTGAGTCATCGCTGGGATTTTGGATACAATATGCTCCGCCCGCTGAGAAGTCTCAACCTTTCAGCGCGGGTTGGCTGGTAAAATAAGAATCAAAAAAAATACCATGCCATCCCCCCTCACACTAAACCCCAACACACCGACGGGGCTGGAAAGGAAACCACCCGTGAAGAATGACCAGATTGAAACCAAAGAGACGCAGGTTTTCGTTGATACGGAAATGGTCGAGGAATCCCCCGTGCCTTTCTCATCGTACCCACTTGATCCTATCGGCCTCGTGCGGATGGAGGTGATTGTCGAGCAGAGCGAGTTTGGCCCGACCGCTTTCTGTCATGTTCAGGTCAGTCCCAAGTTGCCCGCTGGGCATTATGTTATTATCGCCCAAGTGACGCCTGATCACCGCAGAAGTTAGACGTTCAGCGACCGCAGCAGCGCCTCGATGCCCAACTGAGCGAGTCGCATGTCCTCGTCTTCTGGCAGGCCGCTGACGCCGACCGCGCCGACCACCCGCCCCTCCACAATCACTGGCAGCCCGCCGCCCCACGTCACATAACGCAGTTCGCCGAAGTTGGTCATTGGGAACCCTTCGGCGCGTGAGCGTTCGCCCAACAGCTTGCTGGGGATGCCCTCACGGGCGGCAGTATAGGCCTTGTTTTGGGCAATTTGGATGGGCGGCAGGCCGCACCCGTCCATCCGTAGGAACGCAATCAGGTCGCCATGCGGGTCTACCACCGCGATGGCGCACCCCTGCCCTTTCTGGGCGCACTCGTCTTGGATGGCGTTTAGGATGGTCTGCGCGTCGGTGTGTGAGAGTTGTTGTGTGGTTTTCATGGGGAAGTATCCTTATTTTTCGCTCCAGAGCGTACCCAACAACCGCACCGACGCGCAAGCGCCGCCAAGCCTCGTCGAAAGAATCCCCGACCCCCCGTTCATTTGTCCATGTCGCCTATGGGCTACCCCCCCGCTGGACCTACTCCTAAATCAACTGTGTATCGGATGTACCTTTGAACCGTTGCACCTATACTCGCTATAGACGGTCCATATCGATACATTTAAGCCAGCAAGGTCTCCCCATGAAACGGTCATACAATATCTATCTTCAGACTGCCAAGATCGGCGCTGTTGCCGGGATGCGGAGCATGGTCGCCATCAGCTTACTCAGCGGTCATCTCGCAAAAATCGACCCCAAAACCCTCCAAAATACACCGCTAGCGCTGCTAAAAACCCCCACGGCAAACACGGCACTCAAGCTGGCCGTGGTTGGCGAGATGTTAGCCGACAAAATGCCCTTCACCCCGGCACGCACCGCCGTGCTGCCCTTGTTATGGCGTGTGGTATGGGGGGCGCTGTTGGGTGCGGTGACGACCTCTGGCAGGAGGCGGTCCGAGGCGCTCCCCGGTGCGCTGGTCGGCGGCGGGGCGGCGCTGTTCACCAGCTATTTCTTTTACCTTTTGCGTGTACGGGGGGCTGAACGCCTGCATATCCCCGACGCGCTGATGGGTATCGCTGAGGATGCGGCGGTGCTTGCCCTTGGGGCAAATGTGGCGCAGGAGAGCGAGTAATGTCCAACCGCGCCAAGCGCGTTTTCTCGGT
>JALONW010000298.1 GCA_025454725.1 Anaerolineae bacterium | reverse complement strand
GATGGATGCGATGGTTGTCGCGGCGTGGGGGCGCGACTGTGACCGAATCCAATTAGAGGTCATCAGCGGCAATGACCCGGCGCGGGGACTGTTCGTCGCCTATGGGTTCACCGACGTGCGCGAACTGCTGGTCGTGCGTCGCCCGCCGCGCACCGGCCACACCTCCCCGCTGTTCGATACTAGCATCACCATCACCGACCTGCCGGAGGCCGACATCCCGGCGGTCTTGGCGTCGCGCACCGACAGCCCGTCGTGGCTAGACGAGACCTCCTCACTGCTCAAGTGGGGAAAATTGGCCGGTTTCGAGGCCTACCACCCTGACGGCCAGCGCAGTTGGCTGGTCTACCACCCTGGCACATTCCAGCTCTCACATTTCGCATTTGGCCCGTTCATCGATGCCAACGTCGCCCGCGCCCTATTGTTCACCGCGCACGCCAGCCACCCCCGCAGCGACACCAAAGTCGAGAATGTCCCCGCCGACAGCCCGTACTGGCCGGTCATGCAGGCGCTGGGTTACATCCCCACCTTCACACGCCAAGAGATGGTACTATACCGCCGGTAAGGGGTTTTTAGCCCTACATTGATTACTCTAAGACAAAACGGACAGGATTATTCCTGTCCGTTTTGTAGGGGGCGGCTTACCGAGCCACTGTTACATGCTTAAGCTTTGACTTGGTGGTTTACTCAGGGGCTTCAGTGCGGAGGGTCATGCCGGTCGCGGTGCGCGGCAGGAAACCCGCCCAATAGGTGCTGTCACTGGTATCACTGAACACACCCTCGTTGGCATTTTCAACCGCAGGGTTCAGGTAAGCAGCGTAATCGCCGCCCTTGAGATATTGCCCCAAAAAGGCGGTCACGAAATGCTGATTGATATTGTTGATACGGCGCTCATCCCATGCAGGCTCGGAATAACGCTCGTAGTCCCCAAAACCACGGACATCGCTCGGCGGCGGGTTGGGGGCGACATTGTGCAAAGCATTGTCATAAGTCAGCAGATAGCGCTCTGAACTCACGGCGCTGTCAAACAAGCCGACAATCGCGTCGTATCCAGACACGTCATCCAGCGACCCAGCGACCCAAAGCGACGGGACGCTAATCGTCCCCAGCGCTTCCACATCCCAGAAACCGGTATCGGGCAGATTGAAGGCGCTTAAATCACCGCCCCACGGGGCAAAAACGACAACTGCCTTAATCCGGCTGTCAATCGACGCCTCGTAGGTCTCGTTGCCTTCCATGCGCGATTCAATCACGGGCAAGAAGCCTTGCAGGACGCTGTTATAACCCGCGCCGACTGAATTCAACGTGCCGTAGCCGCCCATGGAATAGCCGATGATGGCGGTATTATCCGCATCAACCAAGCCGTTCATGAACGTGTCTTCGCCGCTCATCCGCGCCGCTTCATTCAGCACGAAGTTTTGGTCGATGGCGCGAAACAGCAAGGTGCTGAAGAAGCTGCCGGTGTCCGCAAACGTCGAGTCGGTGTGGTCGATGGCGATGACCACATAGCCTTTCGAGGCGAGGTTTTCGGTGAGGTAGCTCATCATGTAGCGGTCGCCGGGGAAACCGTGCGAGACAATCACCAACGGATATGCGCCGCCGCTGGTGTCCGGCTCGGCATCCCGTAAAGCGCGCCCCGCAAAGCTAAAGGCCTCTACATTGTCTTGGTCAGCGCGCCCAAAATAACTCTCATAGGTCGTCAGCTCGCTGCTGCCGTCAGGAACAATGGCGGGATACCAAACTTCGACCGTGAGCGGCCTATCGTAGGCTGCCGTTGGATTTTCGGCACTGAGGTTCGCCAAGTCAATCTGGTTGGGGTTGACCCATTCTAGGGTGCGAACGCCCACCGCGTAATCGCCGCGTGCCGCCAGTTCGGGGGCGTCAGGCAGCAAGTCACCGTAAACAAACCCCTCATCTTGGGCAAAGACGGTCAGTGTTCCCAATGTGAAGACGAGCAAGAAAAAGTACCGCAAGGACTTGACCATAATTCGCTATCTTCCTTCTATCTGTGTCGTATGTCCAAAAGTTTGTCGCATGATGGGTAATGACCCGAATCATCTTTTCGTCGGGCGATTTTTTGACGCTCGACGACGTAATCCTCCCTTCCGGCATGAATGTAATACGTATTGGTAGGGCTGTCAAATGACACAGAGCATACCAATTTGCTGTATTGGCGATGATGGGTTCAGCGGGCGGGCAAGCCTCGCCCCTACACCGTTTTTGTCTTAAGCATGAGATGATTTCCGCAGATGGCGCGCTGCGCGGGGTAAGGATATGATTTGGAAACCAAGAAATATCACATAATCCGACTCGGAGAAAACATGAATTTCCATTGGAGCTGCTTCAATAAACCAATAATTCAGTTTTGTTTTGATATAACAAAACTAAATTTCGGTTCAGTATCAGATATGCATAAACTTTTACATTATATTGATTATATTCTAGAGATAGGGGAGAAGGAAGAAGTGACTCATTTGAGACCCGAATTTACGTCTTCAAGAAAACTATATATTGAAAGTATGAAGGAGAAATATGAAGAAGCAAAAGATTTTACATTTCTTTTAGATTATTCAGGTAATGGCGGAATTTCTATCCCAACTATTTATTATGAAGACACGAGCGGTTTTCAGAGACATCCTGTTACGTCAATGACAGATTTGATGGTTAATATAGGTGGAAAATTGAATAAAAATTTCGATTCATCAGGTTCCTATTATCCAGCTCTTCATGTATATGCGTCAAGAACAGGTTTTCTTAAGGATCGTGTTTATAATGATATGGCAAGATTCACTATTTTCATCGAATTATATACGGACATATGGTTTCCATGGGTTGGGGATTGGAACTTAGATCGCTACGAGCCCTATATCCAAGAAGAAGGTGATCTCACCTATCAATGGGATCAAATTTCCTTACCGAGGTCTTTTGACGACCTGTTTGACAATCGTCTCCTAGCCGAGTGCAATGGAAAACGCTTCAATCGTTTCATATCAGAAGTGGCAACAGCTACCAAGGAATATGGTGAAATAAGAATCTACAACGATTCTTTCTCTAATTTCTACGCTCCTCAGATTGAGGGCACGCAAATTCGTTTTGATATAGCCCCTACACGCCCCAAAAGATAAGATACCTTCCTCCATCCCCCATACCAGAAACACATACCCTATTCGGCCTGACATGGGCTACAATCAGCCGTTGGCCTCTGTATGAGGCAGGATGATGCAACCAGTTAGGTCTTTTTGTTATGGCCGACAGCCTTTTTGACAGCCGCTACCGTTACGATTTCATCTACCCGCGTGGGCGGTCGGGCGAGACGCTGCGCGCCGTGGACACGCAGAACCACGAGCGCCCGGTGGTCATCAAACGCCCCGCGCCCGGCGATGCACCTCCCATCCGCGCCGCGCAGGAGGTCAGCATCGCCAATGAGCGGCGCGCCCTCCAGCGCTTGACTGGTCACCCGTCGCTGTCAGAATTATTGGGCGAGGGTCAGTTCGTCGTCGGTGGGCAGGCGCACCAATACATCGTCATCGACCGCGCCGAGGGCGTGATTCTGGCTGACGAGGTGCTGGCGCTGGCGCAGCAGGGCGCGCGGCTGGCCGAACTGGAAATGTGCATCATCGTCGACCGCCTGCTCGATTTGCTGGCGGTCGCCCACACCAAAGACATCGTCTATAACGACGTGGACGCCAAGCACCTGTTCTGGAACCGCGAGACCTACCGCCTCAAGGTCATCGACTGGGGCAACGCGGTCTTTTTGGCGGGTGATGAGGTCAATCCGCAGGGCGTGAGCAAGCAGAGCGACGTGTCACAGGCGGGTGAGCTGTTGTTTTTCATCATCACCGGTGGCCGCCGTGCGGAAGTCCCTCGCGACGCCGCCGACGATTGGGAGGTCGATTTTGGGCAGGACGCCGAGTCTGCGCCGCCGCGCCTCAAACCGATTATCAGCCGGGCGCTGCACCCCAACCCACGCCGCCGCACCGCCCATATCGTCGAACTCAAGCGCCAGTTGGCCGAATACCGCGCCCCACTGGAGCGTGAGCGTGACGGGATGTTGGGGCGGGTGCGTGAGCGTCTCCGCATGAACCTCAGCCGGGGCGAACTGCTGACGCTGCAAGCCACCCTCGACACTGCCGCCCAGCTTGACCCCGGCTTCCCCGCCGCCCGCCAGCTCCGCCGCGAACTGACTCAGCGCTTGGCGGCGCTGGAACTGTCCGCCAATCTCGACGCGGTGCGGATTTATCTCGACGGCGGCAACTACCGCCGCGCCGCCGACATGCTGGCCGAACTGGCGCGCCAAGCCCACGACGACCAAGCCGTCCGCGTGGCGATTCTGTTGGATTCCGCCCGCCTGATGGACGAGATTCACCCGCAGCAAGCCCCGTCCGACGGTCAGCGCGACGGCCTCGTCTTGACCTTCGATGGCGCGTATTTACAAGCCGCCTACGCGCTGCTCACCACCGATTCGGACGACGCCAGCGCCCGCAAAGCCCAATGGCTGATGGCGGAACGAATCTCCGCGCACATCCCAGAAGTCCAACTGCTGCGCCCCAACCTCTATCGGCTGGAATTGGCGCTGGCGGCGCTGGCGACCGCCGGTCACCCGGTCGGAGAGGCGCGCCGCGTCCTGACCGAGGTGCGCGCCCTGCTGGACGGCATGGACGGCTTCGAGACCATCGCGCCGGTGCGTGACCAGTTCCGACAGGTGGTAGACCGCCTGACGGGGCTGCAAGCGCCGCTGACCACTGTCATGGTCAAGGCCGCGCTGGACGAGACTCAGCTCCCGATGGGCGCGCTCGACCGTGTGACCAACGCCGCGATGGCCTTAGCCGATTCGATGCACGTCGTCGGGCGGCAGGTAGTGACCAGCCCCAGCGAGGCGCGTGACGCGCTGCAAATTGCCCGTGCCATCGACCCCATCAGCCCGGTGTGGGCGATGGTCGATGACCTGATGACCGGCTTGTACCAGCGCCTACAGATTTACCAGAATTTCACGCCGCAGCCCGACGCCAGCGACATCGACGGCTGGCTGCAAGGCACCCGCGCCGAGCTTCAGCCCTACGCTGCCAGTTTCTTCGATGACGTGTTAGACAACATCGTCGCCGGGCTGGCGGTCGCCCAGCGCGCATGGCGCGAGTTTGCCTCCACCTCGGTTTTGGGCAACCGCGCAGGAGCACTAGAGGCGCTGGCGCAGGCCATCGACACGGTTTCGATGGTCAGCCCGTCGCTGTCGAACTGGTTCGGCCACCTGCGCGCCGTGGTCGAAAACACGCGCT
>JALONW010000297.1 GCA_025454725.1 Anaerolineae bacterium | reverse complement strand
TCATAATTTTTGCCTTTTCCCTATTGCTAAGGCTTCATCGGGCTAGGAGCAGATCACACCATTTTGCTCGTCTAGCTCGCGTATTGGTCCTCACTTTCTTAATCGGGGTTGTAACAGTCATTTTAGCTTGGCAATTTATCGGCCTTCGTCGGCTCGAATTGACCATCCAAGCTTATGGGCTATATACGCTGTCGGATTATGTCACCCAACACACCCAAGCAGGTGAGGCGGTGATGTTCGTCGATACGATTCCCAACCCGGCTTATCCGATGCTGCCCGCACTGAATCGCCGTAGCGCCTCGCGCTATGCGGTGGCACATCCTTTCCCCATCGCATTTTACGCCTATGACGGCCCCGCGATGACCGACCAGACGCATGTCGTCCCTTTATATATGCAGGAGTACATCGACTCATTACGTAAGGATATGGCGATACATCAGCCCAACCTTGTGATTATGCGCTCTGGCAACTGTGGGGCGTGTTCACAGGCATATCCCAACATTTATGACTACCTCGACGCACGCGGGATTCTCGCTGAGGTGATTGAGCCTGATTATGACCTACTGGCGGTCGATAACGGGTTCCATATCTACCTGCGGAAGGACACGCCCGTCCCCTAAGCCTCTAACCTGTGGCGTTAGCCGGTCTGCGGCAGATGCGTTACCCTTGCACCCAACGCATAGACGATTGGAACGAGGAAACGCCCCATGCCGACATGGAACTACCCGCCCGCCCGCACCGTTGACCACGCCGACGACTACCACGGCACACTTGTCCCCGACCCCTACCGCTGGTTGGAGGACATGCAGTCCAAGGAAGTCTTGGCGTGGGCAAAAGCGCAGACCAACCTCGCGGAATCAGCGCTGCGCGGCGGCGTCTGGGAAGAAGTGCGCGCCCGCGTCGAGCAGTTGGCCGACTACCCGAAGGTCGGGATGCCGAGACGCAGCATCGTCCGCCAGCGCACGCCCGACGCCGAGCGTGAGGCCGTGCTGGACGTGAACAGCCTGAGCGCCGACGGCACGGTCGCTGTGCCGGTCTACAGCGTCAGCCCCGACGGGAAGACCCTCGCCTACGCAGTGGCCGACGGCGGCAGCGACTGGAATGACGTGCGTTTCCGCGACGTTTCCAGCGGCCAAGACCTGCCCGACCAGCTCACGCGCACCCGCTACGCAACTTTGGGCTGGCTGGCCGACTCGTCAGGCTTCTACTACGCCCGCTACCCCGACCACACGGGCGAGGCCATGCGCGAAGGGCAGATTTTCTTCCACCGTATGGGGACAGCGCAAGCCGACGACATATTGGTCTATCACCTGCCCGACCGACCAGCCATGAACCCGACCCCCACGCTCACCGACGACGGCGCGTACATCGTCGTTTCGGCGTGGCAGCACCTCAACGGCAACTCGATTACCGTCCTGCCGATCAACCCTCCCGGCGCGCCGGTAACGCTCATCGAATCGGACGACTACGAGGTCAATTTTGCGGGCAATGTGGGTGAGCGCTTCTACTTCACCACCAACCACGCCGCCCCGCGTGGCCGCGTGATTGCGGTTGACCTGAGCGCGGCGGGCGTGGAGCAGGAAATTATCCCCCAGTTCGATGACGCCATTTTGACCGGCTACTCCGGCGGCGCGGCGGTCTGCGGCGGAAAATTGGTCGTGCGGACGATGCAGGATGTGACCTCACGGCTGGCAATCTACACCCTCGACGGCCAACACGAGCGCGACATCACCCTGCCGACGCTGGGCAATATCCCGATGATGACCATCATCGACCAAGCCGACCCCGACTTTTACTTCTACTTTGAGTCGTTCGCCTACCCGCCGACCATCTTCCGCTGTGAAGTGGCAACCGGCGCGCTGCAAATCATCCACCAGCCCAAAACCCTCATCGACCCGGCCAGCATCACGGTCGAGCAGGTGTTTTACCCGTCCAAAGATGGCACGCGCATCCCGATGTTCTTGGTCTACCGCAAGGGGCTGCAAAAGGACGGCCAAGTCCCGGTCTACATCAACGCTTACGGCGGCTTCTCGATTGCGATGCAGCCCGGTTTCGCCCCGACACCGTGGCTGGAAATGGGCGGCGTGCTGGCGATTCCCGGCCTGCGCGGGGGCGGTGAATACGGCGAGGAATGGCACCAAGCGGGCATGTTCGAGCGCAAACAAAACGTGTTCGACGACCTGCACGCCGCCGCCGAATATCTCATCCGGGAGGGCTGGACGCACAGCGGGCGCATCGGCATCAAGGGCGGCAGCAACGGCGGCCTGCTGACCAGCGCCGCTATCACCCAGCGCCCTGACCTGTACGGCGCGGCGGTGGTCGGCGTCCCGCTGACCGACATGCTGCGCTTCCAGCATTTCACCATTGCCCGTTTCTGGGTGCCAGAATACGGCTCATCGGAAGACCCGGCGCAGTTCGAGTACCTGCTTAAGTATTCGCCGCTGCATAACATCAAACCGGGGACGGCTTACCCACCAACCTTCATCCAGACCGGCGCGGGCGACAATCGCGTCGTCCCCGCGCACGCCTATAAGTTTGCGGCGGCGATGCAGGCGGCGCAGGCGAGCGACGCGCCGATTTTGATGCACGTCGAAATGCGCGCCGGTCACGGCATTGGCAAGCCGCTGTCACTGCAACTGGACGACGCCACCGACCAAATCGTCTTCTTCATGCAGGCGTTCGGGATGGCAAAGAGCTAAAAGCATCCAATAAAAAACCGGCACGGAGAGAATATCCCCCGTGCCGGTTTTTATACGCCACCTACCCTCCGACATCAGCGCGGCGCAGGTAGCGGGCGCGGGTCTCAGCAGTAGCAGCCAGTTGTTCCGGCGTGAACTGTGACCAGAAGGCCGTCGGGCTGACCACCCGCCCATTATTCGACTCGGCGTAGGCGCGCAAGATGCCGAAAAACGCCTCGCTGCCGAGGTCTTGGCGCATCTGGTGGAGCATCCGCACCCCGTTAAGATAGACGGCGTTGATGTAGGCACGAATGGTGGTGAACTCGTAGACCGTGCTGTCTACGAAGCCTTCCGGCGAGTGCTGCTCGATGCGGAACTCCCACCACCACTCAGCGAGATTGGGGTAAAACTGCTCGATGAAGGCATATTCGCTGTAGGTCGAGAGCGCCTCGTCCAACCACGGCGTGAGCGCCGCGTCGGTACCCACCTGTGTATACCACCACTGGTGGGCGACCTCATGGACGGTAATCAACATTAGGAAACCATCTGGCTCGCCGGTGTACTGCTCGAACCATGTCGTACTGACGAAGCCAAAGCCGCTGAACTCCATCCCGTCCGGGAAATCCCCCTGCACGATGACCATGCGGTCATAGAGGTAGGGGCCGTACAGCTCAGTGAACAGTTCCAGTGAGCGGGTAGTCATGGTCAGGGCATGGCGCGCCCCATCGACCATGCCGTCGCCCGTCAGCACCTCGGTATCGCCCAGCGTGTAGACCTCGACCACGGCGCCGTCGCGGGTCATCTCAGTCGATTTGATGAAGTCGGGCGAAATGCTGATGGAGTAGTCGCGGGCGCGCTGGAGCTGTCCCGTGTAGCGCCCATTGCCGAATTCTGTCACCTCGCCGGGCGCGGCCAACAGCCACGAGTCGTCGCGGATGCGGAGGTCTACTTCCCAGTCGGCCACATCGAGGACGTTCTGCTCCCCAGCGAAAAAGGCCTCACGGGTAATCCAGCCGCCGCTGGCACGCACCGCCACGGTCGGCAACCAATGGCCGAAGTTGATTTGGCGCTCAGAGTGGCCGAAATAGCCCTTGAACGCCTCGACCCCGGTCGAGACCGGCGGGACGTTGAGCGTAAACGCCAGCGTGACGGTGGTCGCGCACCCAATTTCCAGTGCCTCGGTCAGCGGGACGGTCAAGCGCCGCCCAGTGATGCTGGCCTCGCCAACCGTCTCGCCGGTTACACCGTCCAGCGTGAACGCGCCAGCCCAGTAATTCGGTTCGACGTTGAACACGAGGTCGCTGACCGTGTTCACTGTGCGATTGAGGTAGCGGGTGGTCTGGGTGACGGTGGCGGAGCGCGTTTCGGGGTCAATTTCGGCCTCAACGCGGTGGAGTGTGGTCGGGGCGTCGTCGGGCAGCGCGCACAGGTCGGCGTCCTCGTCCACCACAACGGCTTCAACCGTCGGTTCGGGCGTAGGGGTGGCGGTCGCATTCGACCCAGCGGGCGCGAGGGTCGAAATGCGTGCGCCGAGGGTGGGGATGGCCGAGGCCGACGCGCTGAAAGTGGTCGCGGTCGGTCGGGTCAGCGGGTCGGGCTGAGACGCGAGGTTACAGCCGCACAACAGGAGGGCAATCAGGGCGAGCAGGGTCATGGGCATCCATCGTATGTTCATGGCCCACAGTCTACCACATTCCACCCGCCCGGTTCATGGGCGCGAAAGCAACGGAATCCCGCCCCAATCGTACTATCTCCTAGACCGGTGGGGTGTCGTTCAGCAGTTCAATAACCTTGTCGGTAAATTCATTCGTCCCAATGGCGTTGACCGATTCGATGTCGAAGGTGTGGAAACCGCGCACAATCGCGCCGCGCACGGCGTCCTCGACGCGCTGGGCAAGGTCGGGCATCAGCCAATGGTGGCGCAGCAGCAGCGCGACACTCAGGATTGCGCCGCTGGGGTTGGCAACACCCTTCCCAGCGATGTCCGGCGCGGTGCCATGGACGGGTTCGGCAATCGCCGCCTCGTCACCGAGGTTGAGCGCAGGCGCAAGGCCGAGGCCGCCGCCCCACGCCGCCCCCATATCGCTGAGGATGTCGCCGTAGAGGTTTTGGGTCAGCAGCACGTCAAACTGGTTGGGCGACTTGACCATCCAATAGGCGGCGGTATCGACCAGCAATTCATCGGTGATGATGTCCTTGTACTGTTCGGCCACCTCGAATGCGACGCGGCGGAACAGCCCGTCAGACTTGGGCAGGACGTTCGCCTTATGTACGATGGTGACTTTGCGCCGCCCGTTCTCCCGCGCAAGGCGATAGGCACGGTGCGCCACGCGCTCGGTGGCGGCGCGGGTGATGATTTTGTGGGCGCTGGCCCCCATATCGTCGGCGGATTCGTCGCCCGTGTAGAGGTCTTCGGTGTTCTCGCGCACGATGATGAAATCAACGCCGGGGCGGGCGGTCGAGACCGGCATGTAGCGCGTCGGGCGCAGGTTAGCGTAAGCCTTCAGGCGCTGGCGCAGCGCGATGATGGGGGAGTAGTAGCCCTCAACTGGGTACGACGGTGACTCGGCAGCGCCGAACAGCACCGCGCCGCATTCCTCAGCAATTTTGATGGTCTCATCGGGCAGCGGTGTCCCCAGCCGTTCGAGGCACTCGAAACCCGCCTCGGCGTAGTGGAGTTCAAGGTCAGGCAGCAGCGCCTTTAGGACGCGCACTGCCGCCGGGATAACTTCGTGGCCGACCCCATCCCCTTCAATGACGCACAGACGCATGGCGAATCCCCTTCTGTCTATTGCAAAAAGACACACGCAAAAAACATGAAAGACCACAGAAAGGGACATCTAGAACATTTAACATATCTAGCTAAATTCTGGCACAAACCGCGCACTTTGTCGAGAAGACTGGGCGTATTGCTCATTTGAAAAAAGTTAAACGAGGGTTACAATCTGCGCCATGACCGGATTTTGCTAGAAGATTAAAGGAAAACACCATCATGACAGATGTCCGTTTGACCCGTCTTGCAGACCTGTTGGTCAATTACTCGACCCGTGTAAAGCCCGGTGACTGGGTGGGCATTTTGGGGGATGTGACCGTCCTACCCGCGCTGCGCGAAATCTATAAGGCGGTGCTGGCGGCGGGCGGCAACCCGACCGTTATGCTCAGTGATGAAGCCATGCAGCGCGAGTTCCTCCGCACGGCCAACGACGAACAGGTCAACTGGCTTGACCCCGTTCAGACGCTCTACTACGACAAAGGCGATGTCTACATCCGCATCGGCGGCAGCACCAACACCCGCGCCCTGAGCAGCATCCCCGGCAAGCGTGTCCAGCAGGTCGCCGCCGCCCGCAACGCTTGGCTCCGCACCCGCCTAGAGCGCGCTGCGACGGGCGATTTCCGCTGGGTGGGGGCATGGTATCCCAACGAAGCCAGCGCGCAGGAGGCCAGCCTCAGCCTTGAGGAGTACGCCGATTTTGTCTACAGCGCGACCTTCTGCGACCGGGAAGACCCCGCCGCCGCATGGCGTGAACTGGGCAAGTTGCAGCAGGGAAAGGTCGATTACCTCAAGGGCAAGTC
>JALONW010000296.1 GCA_025454725.1 Anaerolineae bacterium | reverse complement strand
GTCGGGCTGGGGTCGTCGAACGGGACGACACCGGTCAGCAGCTCAAACAAGACGACGCCCAGCGCGTACAAGTCACTCTGTGGGACCGCATCGGCGGAGCTGCGCGCCTGTTCCGGCGCGATGTAGTGCGGCGTGCCGAACACGTCGCCTGCTGTGCCACGGTTGAGGTCAAGCGCGAGGCCGAAATCGGTCAGGTAGACGCGCCCCTCGCCGTCAATCATGATGTTAGACGGCTTAATATCGCGGTGGATGACGCCCTTACGATGGGCGTAGTCCAGCGCCTCGCCGATGCCGTCCATGATGGTCAGTATATCGGCAGTCGGCAGGTATTCGCCCGCTGAGGCGTAGCGGTTGACGATGGCCGAGAGGTCTTCGCCCTCGATGAACTTCATCGCCAAGAAATACAGCGCCTCGCTTTCGCCAAAATAATAGACCGGGACGATGTTGGGGTGTTCCAGCGCGGCGATGGACTGCGCCTCGCGCTCAAAACGCTCGCGGTAGCGAGTGTTGTCGCTCAGGCCAGACGCGATCACCTTGACCGCCGCCGGGCGCTTGAGTGCGGTGTCCATCGCCCGGTAGACCTGCGCCATCCCGCCCTGTCCCAGCGACGAGACAATTTGGTAGTTCGCCAGCTTCTTACCAATCAGTTCATTTGCCATCGGTTATCCCGTCATTCCGTTTTTATGTCTGCTGTGAAATTGTTCGCTGGGAGCCATGCATTACCTACATCTTTTTGGGTGGTAATTCGGGGTGACCCGTCAGCCCCCCATCCCCAGCCCTTCCCCCACAAGGAGGGAAGGGTGTTGCTGCTATGAGTTTTTTGGCCGGAATAGTGTCGTTAAACGGCTCGACACTTCGCATATTTTCCCTCAATGTCTAGCCAAATTCCCCTTCCCTCCTCCGTGGGGGAAGGGGTTAGGGGATGGGGGGGGAGGTTCGTTATCCCGTCATTCCATCTTCCCAAGCTGGGTCTCGCGGCTTGCCAAGACAATCTGGCGCAGTTCCTCGACATATTGGTTGAGGCCGTCAGCGTAGGCGTCGAGGTAGTCCTGCGCGATGAACTGCGCGACGTGCAGCAGGTTGAGCGATTGTAAGACCGTCACATGTGGGCGGAAGTCGCGCAAACTGAGGTGGATGGTGTCTTGGTCGTCGGTTAACACGCCCCACGCCAGCGTTTTTTGCTCGTTGTCATCTTTGGCGGTGATGAACCGGCGCAGACCCGACCCCTTCGCCACCCGCCCCATGTTCGAGAACACTTCCTCGCCTTTGATGACCTCGTTCAGTACGTCGAAGCGGCTGGGGATGGTGTCGAGGAGCTTTTGCATGACCGGGGGTAGGCCGCCGAGGAAGCGAATCGACGCGATGCTGGTGCTTTGTCCCATCAGCGCGACAGTGCGATAGCGGGTGAGCAGTTCCCCGAAACCGGCAATCAGCCGCAGGTAATGCGCCTGCGCGTCGTGGAAGGTTTGGAAAGCAGAGCCGCGCTGGCCTTTGGCTTGGTCGGCGCGGTAGGCGTTGAGCGCTTGTACACAGCGCTGGTGTTGGTCATAAAAATCGACCAGCGGGTTGCGGAAGGTGGTTGGGAAGACGCGCTCGGCGGGGTCGTGGCGGCTGGCGTCGATGGGGATGAGCATCGCTGGGTTTTTGCCGTCCATGCGGGCGAACGCCTCGCTAATCATGCGGTGGGCGCGCTGAGCATCGGGGCGGCTGTCACGCTGGAGCAGGTCGAGCGCCTGCTGCAAGCGCGATGATGGTCGATACTGTCGGGCGTGCAGCCCCCGATAGAGCAGCAAAATGTCGTTGACCGTGACCTGTGCCATGTCGTTGCGCTGCTTGAGTAGTTTACGCAGCGACAAAATCGGCGCGAGCTTGACGCCGGTATTTTCCGCGCCGGTCTCGACCGGAATGGCTGCCTGCTGCGCCCGCTGACGTAAGCCATCATCGGCGGATAGGTTGGGGCTGTAGGGCAGTCCGGCGGCGGTCGGCGCGGGCGTCTGCGAGAAATACAGCGCCCAAGACACCGCCTCGTTGGTCATGATTTCGGCGACAGATGCGCCCCATACGCCGTCGAAGAAAATGTGCGACTGGTCGAAGACCATGCTGTCGCTGGTGCGGATGAGCGTCAGCGGGTGGTCACCGATGCCGCGCTTGGTCTGGCGCAGCGAGACCAACGCCTGATTGGGGTCGCGTTCATCCCAGTTGATTAGGACGGGGGTGCGGCGCAGCGCTTCTAACTCGTTCAGCGCCTGCGGCGACAGGCTGGCGCGCAGGGTGGGGTGTTCGGCACGCCGGACGGCCACCAACAAGTCATCCAGCGCGGCGGGCGGGCGCGGCTGGGCGGTCATGGCGGCAAGTACTGCGCTGTGGACGGTGGTCGGGTCGAGCGCGTTCGCCAGCGGGATGAGATGGTAGCGCCCGCGCCAGATGAAACCGATATTAGCTTCTTGCGGCGGGTAGGGGACACGGGTCTCTTGGTTGGAGTCGGGGTCGAGGTAGGCTAGCCAAGACATTTGGTTGAGGTAAGCGGGGAGGCGGACGGCTTGCGCCTCGGCCATGCGGCTGTGGTAGGCGTTGAGCGCCACCGACGGGAGTGTCACCAGCGCCCGCTGAAGAAATTCGTCAAACACGCGGCGGCGGTAGGTCGGGTAGTCGTCTGCGCCCGCTTCGACCCCGCGTCGGTAGGGTCGCTGCCACATCGGCGAGGGTTTTGGTCGCCACGCGCTCGTACCATTCATTGGCGAGGATGGCCGGGAGCTGTTGGACGAAGTAGGCCGCCGCCATCAGCCATGAGGCCAACTGCGCGGCGCTGTCCAATTGCAGGTGATATTGTGCCAGCGCCCGGTCGAAGGTAATGGTCTCGTTGGCGTGGCGGGCGCTGTCCTCGCGCAGGGCAAAGCCCAAATAAAACTGCCATGTCCCTTCTGGGAAGGCGTGCTCGGATGAACGACCCGCCAAACGCAGCAATTGTTGGTATCCGTACAGCACCGCCGCTGGCCCAGCGAAAAATGCGCCGTAAACTGCCTTGTCGAGCATCTGACGTGCGCCCCGGAACAGCACCCCAATATGGCGCTTGGTCTCGGCCTGTGGGATGTCGCGCCCGTCCACCCGCGCTAGGCCGCTGAGGATGATGCCGGGAACGTTGCCCGCTGGCACGATGCGCGCAATCTCGCCAGACAGCGCGGCGATTTCGGGCAGCGTGAGGTGTGAGAGCTGGCGCAGCTCTGGCGACGCGGCCACGGCTTGCAGGTCGTCGGCGGTTTTGATGGAGGCCTGTTGGAAGCCATCGGGTGGGGTGGTGTCGGCCATACGATTCTCGTTAAACGCTGAACATTGGGTGGACGCGCCCGAGTATAGCGCAAAGTACGTGCTGAGAGTGCGAATCGGTACACAAAAAATCCCCCGCCGCATCTCATCGATGCGGCGGGGGATTTTGGCGTTTGGCGTCGGTTTACACCTCGGCGGGCGCGTACTCAATCTCGGTCAACGCCTTCTCGATGGTCTGCCAAGAGGTCGGGGCATCCCAGCGCACGCTGACCAACTGGGTCGCCTTGTTGATGTCCAACACCTGCACGCCGGGGAGCTGTTCCAGCTCGGCGCGGACGGTGCTGACGCAGCCGTTGCAGCTCATGTTGGGGACTTTGAAGGTTTTGTCTTCCATCGTCGTGAATCCTTGTCTTGTCTGGATGTCTAGTTTCAGCATAGCACCACTGTCGGACAGCGTGCATACGCCATTTGGCGGTATTTTAACGCCCAAACCACTGAAATGCGCCCCCGCAATTATTGAGGGGCTATTGCGTGTGATACTGAAGGAGTCCATTTCGGATAACCCACCTCTCCCACACCTTCACATAGGAATACAATCTTGATGAAATGGCTTATCTTGCTTGCCACTGCTATTTTGGTGACTCTCACACCCGTCGCGCAGTCCACCACCGAGACCTGCCCGGACGCCGTGCAGACGACCAACGGCTTATTGGCAGAAGTCACATTGGCACTGGACGAAGAACGCTACGTCGATGCGCAAAATTTGCTCCGCGATGCACGCCAATTGATTGGCCGTGCGTGTGTCCTAGATGAAGCTGAAGCTGCCCCAAGCGAACCCCTTTCGATTCGTGGTAACAGCAACCTCAACGCCGACAGCCAAGTCACGCCGCCCGACACTGCACCTGATGGCAATGTAACCTATATCCGTGTGCTGAACACGGTGGCCGACAGCGAAGGCCCGATTGATATGTCACTCGGCGGGTTTGGGGTGGTCGTCAATAACCTGAATTATGGCGAGTTCAGCGGCCTCATCCCGATGCCGTCCGGAACGCTGACCTTCAATGATGAGCTGCGCTGGGAATTCACCGCCAATAGTACATGGGTGGTGATGCAGGTCGGCCTCAACGATACGGTCTCGGTCGCGCTGGAACCCATTTCTGTCCTGCGGAATGAGCTTAACGGCATGGCGCGCCTTCGCATCGTGCAGGCTATCAGCGGCACAGAATTTGTCGCTGTCACCAGCACCGAGGGGACTGATTTTGGTTCGGCGTTGGGCTGGCTGGGCGTCCGTGACCTTGACCTGACACCCGGAAATTATACCCTGCGCGCCGATACCGCTGCGGGCGGGTCGCTGGTCCCAGACACCGATTTCGTGTTTGAAGCCGACCACCATTACATGCTGGTCATCATTGGCGGCAAAGACGGCGACCCCGCGCCGCATTTCGCCACCCTCATCAGCCCGCAGGATGTCACCCGCGTGCAGTTCACCAACGACCGCGTCGAAGCGGTCGATATTCACTATCGCCCCGGCAACGCCAAAGTGGTCGAGGCGCTGGAACCCGGCGCGACCAGTGATTGGGTGACTCTGCCGTCAGGCGCTGTGACCTTCATCGCCTATGATGTTGGCACAGGGCCGACCGGCCAAGAAAAAGCCTCTGCGCCGTTGAGCCTACGGACAGGCCGTGACCTCAGCGTGTCGATTCGTCCCAACGGCAACATGCGGGTTGACTCGGTGGCCTTCACCGAATAATCCCATCGGAGGTGACACAGTTAGGCCATTTGGCGGTGGGGGATAAGTGATATATCCGCCTACAATGAAGGTCTAAATGTTGAGCCTAAAACCGTCCCTATTGAGGGCTGGTTGACTGAGGAAAAAATCATGCGTGTTCTACTGGCAGAAGACCACAGCATCGTCCGGCAGGGGACGCGCATGTATCTTGAGGGGATGGGCATCGACGTTGTGGGGGAGGCCGTTAACGGGCTAGAGGCTGTCCGGCTAGCGCGAGAACTGCACCCTGATGTCGTGATTATGGACATCCACATGCCAGAGCTGACCGGCGTCGAGGCCACCCGGCGCATCCGGCATGATGACCCCGATGTGCGTGTCTTGGTCTTGACCGCCTATGACGACCCGGCCTATGTTCACGCGCTGCTGGACGCTGGGGCGGACGGCTACGTGCTCAAGACCGCCGAACTCTCACAGCTCTACCACGCCCTGCGCGAGGTCGCGGTCGGTCGGTCGGCGTTTGACAGCGCGGTGATGGCCAAAGCCGAGCGCCACGCCGCCCCCGCCGAATCGCTGACCGCCCGCGAGCTGGAAATTCTCGGTTTTGCTGCGCGTGGAATGACCAACAAGGCCATTGGGTGCGAATTGTTTATCTCTGACCGGACGGTGCAGGGACATCTTCAGAATATCTACCAGAAATTGGGCGTCGGCACGCGCACCGAGGCTGTGACGGTCGGCTTGTCGCAGGGGCTGATCAGCCTGAGTGATGAGAGGCCGTCATGAGTGCGGAAATAGTGTTGATGCTGGCGTTGGCCGCCTCGGTTGCGCTGAATGGGTGGCTGGTCTGGCGGGTGCTGAGGCCGGTGCAGCGCTTGGCCGCTCGCGCCGCAACCGTCGCGCAAGGCGACCTCGGCGCGCTGCAACAACCGTGCGGCGGCATCCGCGAAGTGGGGGCATTACGCCACACGATGGCGGCGATGGCCCAGCACGTCCAACGGGCACAGGCCGAAGGCGTCGCCTATCGTCACGCGCTGACCGATGGGCAGGAGGCCGAGCGCGCCCGTCTCGCCCGTGAGCTGCATGACGACACCGTACAGGCACTCATCGCGGTTGCCCAGCGTCTAGACCTCGCCCAACAGTGGCTTGAACGTGACCCCGTCCGCGCCGCCGAGGTGCTGCGCGAGGCACGCGCCCAAGCGGTTGCCGGTGTCGATGCGCTGCGGCGCACCATCGCGGGGTTACGCCCGCCCGCGCTGGAAGAACTCGGCCTCGTACCTGCGCTGAAGATGTTGGCCGATTCCGGCAGTCAGCCGCCCGCGACCATCACGGTCAGCGGTATTGAACGGCGCATCGGTGCGGCGCACGAATTGGCCCTATTCCGCGTCGGGCAGGAGGCTGCTGCCAACACCCGCCGTCACGCGCAGGCCGCACACCTCACGCTGGCGCTGGATTTCCAGCCGCAGGCCGTCGGCTTGACAGTCACGGACGACGGGGTGGGATTCTGCCCGCCCGCCGCACTGGACGACCTCGCCCGCGACGCGCATTATGGCCTGATTGGGATGGCTGAACGGGTCAAACAGGCGGGCGGCACGCTGGACATCACCAGCAGGCCGGGCGGGGGGACGGTTATCCGCGTGGTTTTGCCCGTCCCCGACGCCGCCCAGCCCGACTCGACCGTGCGGGACCCAGTGTGCGGGGCGGACATCCAGCCCCAACAAGCCTACGGCAGCACGATCTACACCGGGCAGCGTTATTACTTCTGCTGCCCGGTCTGTCAGGGGGCGTTCCAGCGCGCCCCTGACAGTTACTTGCAGTAAGTGATGAGTCGTGAGTGATGTGTGATGAGGTTAAACTCCAAGGAGAGAAGGTTAACCTCAGTAAACCTCGTTTTGTTCTGTGCCGATAGTAAACGGTGAACTAAACGCTTTTCGCCCGTTAACGAGGCGCGTGTTTGCAAATACCCTCTCATCACTCATCACCCAGCACTCATCCCTAAACTCAGCGCGAGAGGTAAGCCGCCACCCACGCCAGCGGCGCGTTCCAGTTAATCGTCACCTCGTTGGTCGAATACGAGTCGATGTGGTCGATGTAGCGGCGGGCAGGCGGGTTCGCCCCGACCTCTGCGATGGCTACCGGGTCGGCGGGATTGGCGTTCGGGCCGCCCGCGACCACCCCCGGCGGCGGGGCGGGGTAGCCGTCATCGGGGCGGTTGGCCCAGAAACGGTGGTGTGGGTGCTGCATGGCGTTCATCCCATAGCCGGTCACATAGCTGATGTTGTTGGCGTTACGCCCCAAGATGTAGTCCATGCTGCTGGTTACGCCGTGCAGATAGCGGGCGTCGCCGGTCAGGTCGTGTGCCACAGCCATGATGATGGCATTGTTCAACACACTGGAGTTTGACCCCCACACGTAGCCATCAGCACGGATGGGGACGCCGTAGCCCTCGCTGTCGATGATGGCGAGGTAGTTGTCCGCCGCCGCGATAATCTGGGCGCGCAGAGCGTCAATCACCTCTGCGGGCAGGCCGTTTTCAGCGCTGATGAGCGAGATTGCGCCCAACGCATCGACGTTGCCCCAGTCCATCGGCGCGATGCGCGTCCCGTCCACGGCGGGCGTCCCGTTCAGGAACGGTGATGCCAGCAGCGCATCGGCGTATTCCTGCTTGCCGGTCGTGATGTACAGCTCTGCCGCCGCCCAGAAGAATTCGTCCTCGGTGCGGGCGTCGTCATAGTTGCCGCCGCCAGCGCCGGGGATGTTGCCGTAAGTGAAGATGGGATTCTCATTGGCAGCCACCCACGCCCGTTCTGCGGCGGCTAAGACCTGCGCTGACCAGTCGGGATCGTGATCCGCCCACAGCCGCGAGGCTTGCGCCGCCGCTGCCGCCATGTCGAGGGTAGCGGCGGTGCTGGGCGGCATCAGCAAGCGCCCGTGGGTCGGGTCGGCGTTATCGACCTCGGTTTCGGGCATCAGCGGCAGGCCAGACCAAACCAATTCGTGCAGCTTGTGGTGGACCATGCCCGC
>JALONW010000295.1 GCA_025454725.1 Anaerolineae bacterium | reverse complement strand
ACCGCCGCTGAGGCACTCTGGCGGGCGGGATTCTTGTACTCAGAACTGGGCAGCACCACTGAGACTTTACAGGTATTCGAGCGGCTGAACCAGCTCTACCCGACCAGCGCGCAGGCCGCCAGCGGCGCGCCTATCGCAGCAGCGGCGGCGATGGCGGCGGGCAACACCGCCCAAGCAGAGCAGTGGTATAACCGGACGGCGGCGCTGTCATCGGGTGAGACGGCGGCCAATGCCTACTGGCAGGCCGGACGCCTCGCCGCCCAGCGCGGGGCCGCCGACGCCGCGCAGACCGCCTTCGCCGCCGCTGTCAACGCCAACCCCGACGGCTACGTCGCCGCCCGAATCCGCGAACAGGCCGTCAACGTCCGCCCGTTCTCGGTGTTCACCGCCGCACCAACGCCCGATGACCGCGCCGAAGCAGAGGCATGGGTGCGGACGACCTTCAATCTGCCGCCAGAAACCCCGCTGGGCGCGCTGCCGGAAAACGTCCTTGCGGACCCGGCATGGCGGCGCGGCGCGGAACTGTGGGCGCTGGGGCAGTTTGCTGCCGCTGAAACCGAATTTGTCGAGGCGCTGGGCGTATTCGCCTCAGACGGGGCGGCGCTGTACGGGATGGCGCTGGCGCTGCGCGACCTCGGCGCATATTATCCGTCGCAGCAGGCCGCCGCGAACCTAATTACCGCAGGCGATGCCGCGACGCTGACCGCGCCCGGCTTTATCGCCCGGATGCGCTTTCCCACCCCCTACCCTGACCTCATCGCAGCGGCGGTCGAGCCGTACCAACTCGACCCGTTCCTGCTTTACAGCCTAATGCGCGCCGAAAGCCTGTTCGATACCTACGCGACGGCAGCGGCAGGCGAAAAAGGGATGACACAAGTCATCCCCTCCACGGCGGAATATATCGCCGGGCAGCTCAGTTGGCCCGATTACGAGCATGAATTGTTGTTCCGCCCGCATGTCGGTATCGCGTTCGGCGCGTTTTACCTCGGTGAGCAGATGGCGCTGTTCGAGAATAATCCTGCCGTGGCGCTGTCGGCTTACAACGCCGGGCCGGGGCGCGGCATCGCATGGCGTGACGCCTCCAACGGCGGCACGGACTTCGACACCTTCCTGAACGCCATCACCATCAGCAGCACGCGGGGCTACGTCGAGCGCATCTACACCTTCCACGCCACCTACCGCGCTCTATATGCGGGGCCGGGGGTCTGAGAAGCTAGGCCAGTTCGACGATTTGACCGTCGCTCCAATCATATTTGGCCTGCATCAGCCCAGCCACCGCCGCCGCAAGTTCGGGTTCAGCGGCGGCGTCCACCAACCGGGCGGCGGCGGTGCGTTCGGCCACCACCGCGCCGTTATCCGCCCGCGTCCCGACGCTGAACAACACGGCAGGCTTGGCTTGGACGTTCTTCACCCAGTCGGCGCGGTCGGGGTGTTCGCTGACCATGTAGTAGCGCCCGGCGCGCTCGATATACCAGATTTCGATGCGGTGGGGGTTGCCCGATTTGCGCCCGGTCGTCGTCAGGTACAAGAACGTCTCATTCGGGTCGTCAGCCATGATGGGGTGTCCTCATTTATGGATACACCCCTCAGACGGCGCGGCGGTTAGGGGATATTACGCGCTTGGCGCGCCGCCTCGTACAGGATGACCGCTGCCGCCACCATCGCGTTGAGCGACTCGGTTTCGGCTGCCATCGGGATGCGGACGAGTTGAGTCGCCACTTCCCGCGCTTTCTCGCTCAGGCCGTGCGCCTCGCTGCCGATGATGAGCGCCCAGCGCCCGGTCCAATCGGCGCGGTCATAATCGACCGTTCCACTGGCGTCCGCCGCGAACACGGTCAGCCCCTCGATGTAGCCCACGATGTCCTCCCAACTGGCCTCGACCACTGGCAGGCGGAAGTGTGCGCCCATGCCGGCGCGCAGTGCCTTGGGGTTATACGGGTCAGCACAGTTGGGCGACAGAATCGCCACATCGACGCCCGCGCCCGCCGCGCTGCGCAGCAGCCCACCGACATTGCCGGGGTCGCCCAGCGAGTCGAAGATGACGACGCGGCGCGGGCGCTTGGGCAGCGGCGGCATCGGGATGGGGAACACGCCGAGGATGCCCTGCGGCTCCTCGGTCGCGCTGACGTGCGCCATCACCTCCGCGCTGACCGGCAGCAGGATGGCCTTGTTGCGCGTGAGGATGTCAATCAGTTTTTCGTTCGCGCCCTCTGGCGTGTACAGCACAAAGTCGGGCTTTTGACGGCGGTCGAGGGCGTCGCGCAGCAGGCGGTCGCCCTCGACGACAATCTTGAGGTGTTTGCGGCGGGAGCGGGGACGGTGCTGGAGCGTATGCGCCAGCTTGACGCGCTCGTTTTGCAGTGAGGTAATCGGCGGGATGGGTTCCATTGGGTGGCCTTTTGCAAGACTATCTTGGCAGTGAGGCCACCATTATACAACGCTTAGACCAACGACTTCGCCGCCGCCAGCCCTGCCTCGAAATCGACCTCATCACCGATGACCGGGACATACTCGGCGTAGCGCACGATATTATCACGGTCGAGGACGAACAGCGCCCGCTGGCACACGCGCCACTCGGTGTCGTGGACGCCGTAGGCATCGGCGAACGCCATATCGCGCGAGCAGCTCAACGTCTCGCTGCGGTCGATGCCGTTGGTGGCACAGTAGCGCCCCAGCGCGAACGGCAAATCGGCACTGACGGTCAGGACAACGATGTCCTCACTCAGCCCAGCGGCCTCGGTGTTGAAGCGGCGCGTCTGGGCGTCGCACACGCGGGTATCGACCGACGGCACGCACGAGATGACCTTGACCTTCCCGGCGTAGTCGTCCAGCGTCTTTTTAGCGTTCTTGGGCGTAATCAGGGTGAAGCCGGGCGCAGTCTGCCCGACTGTGAGCATGTCCTCACGCACGGGGTGTTCAAAATCGCCGACTTTCATTCCGGGGCGGGGCATAAATGTACTCCTGTAGAGGCTTGTGTTAAAAAAAGACGCCCACAGTGTACCGCACCGACCGCCCCGCGCCGCATAGGATTCACCAAGTTGTTAGGTGAAATTTGTTTACCCCGCCGCTGTGGACAGCGTGACCGGGACGGTCTGGTAGGGCGTGCCATCCGCGCCGCGCACGTTGATGATGGCGCTGCCCGCGACCTCGCCGGGGTTGAGCGCGGCCTGCCACGGCACATCGTCCAGTTGATTGGCGGTCATCAGCGTGACAGTCTGCGAGTCGAGGGTCTGACCGTTTGAATCGACCAGCTCGACCACCAATGCGCCGCCGGGAACGCCCGATGCACGCCCTTCTACGCGGATAAAATCCCCGCCTGCCTCGTCGCCGGTTTGCGGGGTCAGCACATCGACATACACCCCGTCGGGGCGCTCGGCGGACGATGCCAGCGTAAATTCAGACTCGGCCTTCGGCGTCTGGCGCTCGGCGTCAGTTACAGCATAGACGCGCACCGCCATCGGCACGGGAATACCGTCATAGGCGGGGATAAATTGCAGCGTGAAGCGGCCATCGACCAGCGGGGCGGCCTCGCGGTAGCCGGTGAAGGTGGCCGACGGCTCCAGCGGGACGGCCTCGACCCACACAGCACTTGCGACTCCATCCGCCCGCCCGGTGACGGTCAGCGTGCTGGCGTAGACCACTGTCCCCGGTGCGGGGGTCTCAATCGTGACCGACAACGTGTCAATCACACCTGCCACCATCAGCGACCGGATGACCAGCGCGGGCAGGCCGACCAGCGCGACGACCGCGAAAATAAGCCATGCCCAGCGGTAAGAACCCCGTAGACGTTTCATCAGGTTAAGCCATGCCTTCCGGTTATATGCGGCTGTTGGTTTGGTTTGGCCGCATTTTACCCCAGCGCCCCGACGCTGAGAACACCGCCCCCATTTCCCGCCTTAACCCACACCAGTTGCTTGACGGGTGGGGGGCGAGTGTGGCATTGTTGGCAGCGTAACATTCTAAGGACAACCGCGCTATGCAGACACCCACCTCCCTCCCCCTTGCCCTGACTGTCGGCGGGCTGACCTTCCTGCTCGGCGTCATCTGGGGCGGCCCCTTCATCGAAATCCTGCGCCGGATGCGGATGGGCAAGAACATCCTGCCGGAAGTCACCCAGCACGCGCACAAAAAAGGCACGCCGACCACTGGCGGGACGATGATTGTCATCTCCGCGCTAATCCTGTGCGTCGCGCTCAACATTTCCAGCGTGCTGCGCGGCAGTGACGGGGGCTCGATTTTCGTCCTGCTGGGCGTGATGATTGGCTTCGCCATCCTCGGCTGGTTAGACGACTACGCTGGTATTCGCATGTCACGCGGCTTCGAGGGCGAGGGGCTGTCACCACGGGTCAAGCTGGCCGGTCAGATTATCCTCGCCACCGGCGCGGCGCTGGTCGTCTCACTGTATGAGGGCGGCTTCGCGGGCGCAAACGAGGTCATCGTGCCACTGCTCCCACTGGCCATCTCCATCCCCCCATGGCTGTTCATCCCCATCACCGTGTTCATCATCATCGCCAGCAGCAACGCGGTCAACTTCACCGACGGCGTGGACGGGCTGTGCGGCATCATCTCGGCGTCGGCCTTCGCCGCTTACGGCATCATCGCCTTTCTACAGGGACAGGTGTTCATCACCCAGTTCTGCTTCATATTGGTCGGGGCGTGTTTCGCCTTCCTGTGGTTTAACGCCCACCCGGCACAGTTGTTCATGGGCGACACGGGCAGTCTGGCGCTGGGCGCATCGCTGGGGTTGGTCGCCATCATGACCGGCCAGTGGCTGCTGCTGCCGATTATCGCCATCGTCCCGGTAGCCGAGACCATCAGCGTGATTTTGCAGGTCGTCTATGCGCGCATGACTGGTGGCCAGCGCCTGTTCAAACAAGCGCCGTTGCACCATCACTTCGAGAAGCTCGGTTGGAGCGAGACTCAGGTCGTCCAGCGCTTCTGGCTGGTCGGCATCCTAAGCGCGATGGTCGGGGTGGCGCTGGCGCTGCTGTAGGGAAATATAGCGTGGTTTTGCCGCATCCCACGCGGCGCGTTATGCTTGGTATCCGTGTTGGATTGACCCAAGATAAGGCGAAAAAAGACCATGTTAAATCCCCAACGCACCCTTGATGAGCTGAAAGACCTGCGCGCCCTGACCGGCGACGAAAACGGCGCGCACCGCGTCGCGTGGACGCCTGTTTGGCGCAAGTCCCGCGAGTGGCTGCTCGAAAAACTGCGCGCCCTACCGGTCGAGGTCGAGACCGACGCCGCTGGCAACATTTGGGCGACGCTGCGCGGTGAGTCGGATGATGCGGTCATCATCGGCGGCCACATGGACAGCGTGCCGAACGG
>JALONW010000294.1 GCA_025454725.1 Anaerolineae bacterium | reverse complement strand
CTGGTCATCGCCCTCGACGGCCTTGACGCCGATGTCATCGGCCTGATGGAAATCGAGAACGACGGCGGCGCAAACCAAGCGCTGGAGTCGCTGGTGGTCGCCCTCAACAACTACGATAACGCCAACAACAATAACAACGACTGGGCGTTCATCGACGCGGACGTTATCGGCACCGACGAAATCAAGGTTGCCTACCTCTACGACGCCAGCCGCGTCGCGCCGGAAGGTGACTTCGCCATCCTTGACAACGTTGCGCCATTCAACGTCAACACCCGCCCGCCGCTGGCGCAGACCTTCCGCGAGCTGGATACCGACCAGACCTTCACGGTTGTCGTCAACCACTTCAAGTCAAAGGGTTCCTGCCCCAGCAGCGGCCCCGACACCGACCAAGGTGACGGTCAAAGCTGCTGGAACGCCACCCGCGTCACCGCTGCTCAGGTTATGCTCGATTGGTTCTCGGACAGCCTCGGTTCCAACCCCTTTGATGTCGCTGATACCGAGAACATCATCGTCATCGGCGACCTGAACAGCTATGCGCTGGAAGACCCGATTGATGTCCTCAAGGCCGCGGGCTACAGCGACCTGCTACGCGAGTTTGGCGGCTCTAGTGCCTATGGCTACGTTTTTGACGCGGTTGCGGGCTACCTCGACTACGCGCTGGTGAACGCCAACCTTCGCCCTTATGTCACGGGCGCTGCGGACTGGCACATCAACGCGGACGAGCCGCTGGGTCGCGATTATGATCAAGACTTCAGCCGCCAACCGGAGTTCTACCAGCTCAACGAGTTCCGCACCTCGGACCACGACCCCGTTCTGCTGGGTTTCACTACCCCCGGCACGCTCGGCGTACTGAACGTCCCAACGCCGATCAGCGTCGGCGCGCCGCTGGTCGTCACCGTCACTGACCCTGACTGGACGCGCACCAGCATCACCGCGACCGTCACCACCGCCAACGGCGACAGCGAGACGCTCATCCTTGCCGTTACCGGCACGCCCGGCGTGTTCAGCGGAAGCATCAACACGGCTTCAGGTACGGCCAACGTAGGCAACAGCACGCTGGAAGTGACCACCCCCGAAACTGTCACCGTGACCTACAACGATCCGCTCAACGCTGCTGGTGTCGCTCAGGTCGTCACGGCCAACGCCACGGTTGAAGGCCCCGGTGTCACGGGGAGCATCAACGCCCCAGCTACCGCCGTTCCGGGTGATGATGCCATCACCGTCACTGTCACCGACACGGACCTGACCACCAGCGCCACCGTCACCGCGACCACCACCGGCGGCGACAGTGAAACCCTGACCCTCAACGGCAGCGGCGGTACGTTCAGCATTACCCTCAACACCGGAGTTGGTCCGGCCACCGCCAGCAACGGCACGCTGGAGACTGTGGACGGTGACGTAATCACCTTCACCTACACCGACACACAGGACGCCAGCGGTAGCACCACCAACGTGACCGCCGTCACCAGCGTCGCCTACACCAGCACCCCCAGCAGTTTCACTCTGACTGCTCCGGCAGAAGGTGCAACCCTTCTCAGCTCGGATGCAGCAGCCACCTTCACGTGGACTCAGGCTGCGAACAGCAAAGCCTACACCCTGTATGTCTTCAAGCTGTCCGATAACGTCCGCGTCGGTGTCGTGCTGCAAGCCGGTATCGATGCTTCGGACGCCTGCACGGGTAGCAGCTGCACCTACACCGCCGACCCCAGTGACTTCGACAGCGGCAAGTATGCTTGGACCGTCATTGCTGACGGTGTGGGTAGTGCAGATGTGGAAGCCAGCAACGGCGGTTTGGTCTTCAGTGTCAACACAGACGAAATCGAACTTGTCGAGAACGGTGGCTTTGAACTGGCACGCGCCAACAACCCCAAGCGTCCCGTTGCTTGGAGTGTCGCCAACCTTTCGTTGGATCGCCGTCAGTGCAATAGCCGTGGCAACGGCAGCGACTGCGCCTTGAGCTTCCGTGGCAACCCCGGTGAACTATCAACTTTCAGCCAAACGCTGGACTTCAGTTCCTATGCGATGACTGGTGGTGAATCCATCAGCTTGTCGGCAGATATCTACACCGATCGCGCCAACCCCGGTCGCATGGTCATCCTGACCATCACCTACGTTGACCCAACAGCGGGCGCAAACAACAATGGTATTGACACGTTGATCATCAAGCCAACAGGCGCACCAATCAACACCTACATCACCTATGCGGTTGATGGTGTTTTGGATGGTGAGGTCGCCAGTGCTAGTGTGCGCGTTCAGTACCGCAAGTTTGCAGGCACTGTCCGTGTCGATAATGTCAGTGTCATCCTTAGTGGGGACACTGCGCCGCGCAGCACCGTCCTACCGATGCCCGAAGCGCCGGGCAACTAACCCACCCCATAGATACCAGCGCCTAGAAGCTTGGGCGCTGGTATCCCTGTAATCAAACACGACAGCACCGCCTGAGTCTTAGGCGGTGCTGTTTTTTCGTCTAATGTGAAAAGCTTTTCGGGTGTGCCTGTAGGGGCGAAGCTTGCCTGCCCGCTGATACCCCCATCGCCAACGCTATCGGGTCGTAGCGGCGACCCAGTGGGTCACCCACCAAACAAAAACGCCCACCCAACGATGTGGGGGGCGTTTAATTCACTCAGAGTAATACTTAGGGGGCAGACGTGGCCTCAGCCTCTTCGCCTTCACCTGTGGCGTCAACGGTCGGCTCCTCAACAGGGGCTTCGGGTGTGGCTTCAGCCGTCGGCTCCTCAGCGACGGGCGTAGCCGCCTCAGCGGTCTGAGTGGCAATCGCCGCCGTCTCAGCCGCAAAACGCTCCGCCTCGATGGCGTCAGCCTCGGCGAACAGCGCTTGCAACGCCGCACGACGCTCCGTCAGCGTGTCGAGGTTCAGGCCAACCAGACCGGCCTGCTCAAGCTGGATGTACGAGCCATCCGCCAACAGGTTCCACAGCGCCGCCTGAACGAGGTCGGTCTCCAGCGAGGTCTGGTTGATGAGCAGGCTCACCGACTGGGCAAACGGGTAGCTGCCATTGGCGATGCTCTCAATTGACGGGTCAACACAGGTGCCGTCCGCGCCAGACACCGAGACCAACTGAACTCCAGCGCCGGCCTCAATCACTTCCTGCGCCTGTGCATAAGACAACACAGCGAGGCCGCCCGGCACGTTCGCCACCGCCGCACCGATGTACTGGGCATCCGCGTTTTCGTTCAGGCCATCGCGTACCGGCAGGGGGGTACCATTGGCCACCGTCAGCATCAGGTTAAGCATCGGGTCGCTCTTACTGACCCCAAACAGGATAACTTCCGACTCGTTGGTCGCAAATCCGTCACCGAGGTCGCTCCACAGCGCCGGAGTTTCTGCCGAAGCCGTCCAAAGACGCGCCACCTGCTCAACCGACAAGCAAGCCGCTTCGGCGTTCCCCGCGTTGGCAATCAACACCGCCGCCTGCGCGCCGAGGTCATACGAGACGACTGTGATTTCCAGCGCTTCGCAAGCCGCTAACTGCTCCTCGGTCAGCGGCACAACCGACACCGCCACATCAAGGTTGCCGTTGCACAGTTCACGCGCACCCGCCACCGCGCCGAGGTAGTTCTCAGTCAGGGTCGCGCCGGGGTTGGACTGGGTGAACAGCGCCAGCGTCCCCTGAAGCAGGGGGGTAATGGTCGCGCTGCCGCCCAGCCGCAGCTCACCCGACACGCCGAACGCGGGTTGGAAGGTATCCAATTCGCGGCTGAACACACGCCCCGTCACGGCATCGGTCAGGGTCTCCTGCGCCAGCGCGAGGGTAGCCCCGTCCAGCGCTACCGCACCAGCCGCCGATACCGCCGCCTGACCCTCAGCGCCGAGTACGGCGGTCAAGGCCGGGCTGAGCGCCTCAAGCGCATTCCCGTTGACATAGACAAACACGCGCTCGCCGCCGCTGTAGCTGCGGTTGAGGGTGGCCGCCACGCCCGGCGCAGCACAGATGCCCAGCGTGGGGTTGTTCAGTTCCAAGACCGTCACGCCCTCAGCCGAGAGCGCCGCGCCCATCGAGACCAGACCAAGCTGGCCGCTGCCGCCTGCCACCGCCGCCACGACCTCGGCATCGCTGGCGAAAACCGTATCGCCACGGAAGCCTTCGCCGTTAACCACACCATCCAACAGGTCATAGGCGCGGGTCCCCGCTTGCGCGCTGGCAAAGCCAAACGCGAGGTCGGCATAAGCCGGGTCAAGCTGGTTCCAGTTGGTCAGGTTCGCCGCTGCGCTGGGCGAAACCAGCGTGTTCAATTCTGCTGACGAGATGCACTCGACGAAATCGACATCGGGGCTGGCAATGAGCGCATAGCCGTCGATAGCAACCACCAACTCGGTGAAATTCACCTCAGCCGTCGTGCAGTTCGAGACCTCGACTGCCGTCAGCGCACGGCTGGCGACCAAGACATCGGCCTGCGCTTGGCAGAACGCCTGAGCGCCGCCCTGCGTGCCGCTCAAGTCGTAGGTTAATTCAATCTCAGCGCCACCCGCCTCGACGGCCTGACGGAAAATGTTCCCCGCCGCACTCGACCCGACCACCGTTAGCCCTGCCGGGGCTTCAGGGGTGGCTTCGGTCGTTTCCTCTTGCGCCGCCAGCGGCACAACCCACAGAACCAACAACAGCAGCGCTAATGCAGCGCGCCGCCCATAATTTGCCATCGTCAAAATGCTCCTAAGCCTAAACAGAGTACCAAGCGTTTGGATTCTACCGGCCTATAGTCAATTGTCCAGCGCAAGTTTAAGCGCTAAGATTATCCGGGGCATCCATCAAGAAAGGGTTGTGCCGTGGATGATACAGAGATGACGGTCTACGAGAGGGTCGGCGGGGACACCCCCTTCCGTGACCTCGTAAACCGATTTTATGATTACGTGGAAAGCGACCCCGAACTGCGCCCGATGTTCCCCGACGACCTCGCGCCGGGGCGGGAATGGCAGTTCTTGTTCCTTGCGCAGTTTTTCGGCGGCCCTACCCGCTATATTGACCAGCGCGGCCATCCACGCCTGCGGATGCGCCACATGCCCTTCGCCATCAACAAGCGCGCCCAAGAATTATGGCTCGGCCACATGCTGCGTGCCCTTGATGAGACCGGCATCGCTGAACCCGCCTATTCCGCCATGCGAGAGTACTTCGTGCGCGGCTCCGAATTTCTGATTAACCGGATTGACGCCCCACAGACCGAGGACGACACCCCATGAGCCAGCCTACACGCACCAAACGCCCCCAGCGCCTTACTTTCACCGAGGCTGTTATGAGCTGGTCACGGCTTGCCCGCACCGGCGTCGTCTTCCTCGGCTCGATGGCACTGGCGCTCCTGCTCCTGCCGGTCGTTGACCAACTGTTTTTCAGCATCGGCGGCATCCCGGTCGGACAGTCCGCCACGCCCA
>JALONW010000293.1 GCA_025454725.1 Anaerolineae bacterium | reverse complement strand
GGTGACCTCTCGACGCCGGAGGGCGTGCAGGACGTGTTCGACGTGGCGCTGGCGCGCTTTGGCCGCATCGACAGCGTGGTCCACACAGTCGGGGGCTACGCCGCCGGGAAACCCGTCCACGAGGCCGGGGTGAAGGTGTTGGACGACATGCTGGCGCTCAATGTTCGCCCGGTCTATCTGGTGGGTGGGGCGGCGGCCTCGCACATGTTGGAGCGCGGTGGAGGCGGCCAAATCGTCTTCATCTTGGCGAAGGCGGGGCAGAAGGGCGGTAAGAACGCCGCCGCCTACACCGCCAGCAAGGGCGCGGCCACCCGCATCATGGAGGCGCTGGCGGCTGAACTGCGCGAACACGGCATCGCGGTGAACGGCATTTCGCCCAGCACGCTCGATACGCCGCCCAACCGTGAGGCCATGCCCAACGCCAACCCCGATAACTGGGTGACGCCTCCACAGGTCGCGCAGATGTGCGTGACGCTCTGCACCGGTGACCCCGGTTTGTACGGCACAAACATTGAGTTATTCGGGCGCGGGGGATAATAAATCCTCTCGTGTCAGCCAAAAACCACAACGTCCAACGAGTGTAATGAGGTAAAGACACCTTGAACGACGTGAAAGCTGTCCGCATTGAACTTCTCCTCAAGACCGTACTGCTGCTGGGGTTAGCAGGCTACTTCGCCTATACCATCGCCAGCGGCAACCTGAACTACTACATCAACCTGCGCTTCGGTTGGCTGTCGTATGTTGCCGTGTTTATCCTCGCTGCGCTGGGGATGAACAGCCTGTGGGCGCTGTGGGATGTGCCGGGTTACGTCGCGGCGCGGGATCGCGGCGGCCATGCTGACCGCCAGCCGACCAGCGCGATGATGATTATGGTTGGCGTGCCGCTGCTGGTCGGCGCGGCCACCATTTTGACTGGCAACGCCAAGCCTCTGGGCGTCGAGGCAGTGCAGAGCATCAACCTGACCACCAACTTCGGCGGTTCGGTCTCGGTGGCGAACAAAGACCCGATGACCCGCGACATCATGGACTGGTCGCGCCTGTTCGCCCGTGAGCCGTCGCCGACTGTGTTCAACGGCCAGAGCGCCCGCGTCCTCGGCTTCGTCTACACCGAGCCATCGTTCCCAGAGGGGCGCTTCATGGTGGCGCGCTTCACCCTGAGCTGCTGCGTGGCCGACTCGCAGGCGCTGGGCTTGCCTGCCGCCTTCGACGACATCGACACGCTCAAGCCGGGCGATTGGATTTACGCGGAAGGTACGTTCGAGGCTGAAGAGTTCATGGGACAGAGCGTCCCCGTGCTTCAAATCGCCAGTGTCGAGCTGACCGACCAGCCCGACCAGCCGTATTTGTACCCCTAATCGGCGCGCCCATGCGGTTATCACGCCTAGACCTCGCAGTCGCGGGGGTGGCCATCATCGTCGTACTGACGGTGGTGGCCTCCCTCGCCTTAATTCAACCTCCCAGCGCGCCCCTGCGCGTGGCCTACCTCGCGCCCGCGCTGCGTTCCCCTCAAAACATCTGGTTGGCCGACCCGACCGACCCGGCTAACGTGGAACAGGTCACTTTTTCGGCGTTTGGGGTGTTCGATTACGCTCCGTCCCCAGATGGGCGCTATATCGTGTATGGCGAGCGCATGGACGGCACACAGAACTACCACGTTGACCTGATGCTGCTTGACTTGTTCAACGGGACGACTCAGCGTCTCACCCGCTGCGCTGATGAGGGGGCGGACTGCACCACCCCGGTATGGCGTCCCGACGGTCAGCAGTTGGCGTTTATGCGCCGAAGCGCGGGCCCGGCGGGGACGGAACCCTCGCGCCGCCCAAAATCTGGATTATGGACGAGCCGCTGTCGGCGCTGCGCCAAATCTACCCCATGTTCAACGACAACCAGACCACTGGCAGCGGCCCGGTCTACAGCGGGGATGGGCGGCGCTTGGCCTTTTACGAGAACATCGGGCGCGGCGTGATGGTCTTCGACTTCAACCCGCCGACCGAGTCGGACCGGATTAAGTTCATTCCCGCTGACAACGGCGCGACCGGTGTCCTGTCGCCGGACGTCGGTATTGGTCATGAGCGGCGAGAACACCGTGCGCTCCGGCTTGATGCTGGCTGATGTGGTGGAAAACACCACCCAGAACCTGCTGCCCGACGGCGAGAGCAGCGACGGGGGTTCGGCGGCGTGGCATCCTGACGGTCAGCGGGTCGCTATCACGCGCCAGTATCAAGACACCGAGCGCTATACCCAAGGCCAGCAGGTCTACGAGGTTAACCTGACCGATAACAGTGTCAGGCCGTTGCTGGTCGATGGTGCTTATACCCACGGCAGCATTGCTTACAGCCCAGACGGGAGCCAACTGCTTGTCCAGCGCTACCAACTGGGTGCCGCCGCCGCCACCATTGTCGTGTTAGACACGGCTACGGGTGAACTGGTCGAAATCGTCACCGATGCCTACCTGCCCGCGTGGGTTCCGGCGGCAGGTGAAGGGAATTAAGCGGTTACGTCCCGATAATTCATCCGTTTGTGACGTGAACCAATAAAAAAGGGGCAGCGCCAGCGCGCTGCCCCTTTATCACTTTCCCCAAAAGGGGATGTTACATCTCTTGCATCTCTGGCGGGGCTTCCTCGACCACTTCCTCGTTGGTGTCGATGAGGATATAGCGGCGGATGGGCTTGAGGCGCAGCTGCGCGTCGGGATAGTGTTCGCCCAGCCACTGCGCGCCCTGTTCGAGCTGGCGTAGGCCGTTCATCATGGCTTCGCCTTCTTCATGGCCGAAGCGGTAGTGGAAGAAGTAAGGGTTATCCTTCAGCCAATCCAGCACCGACCGGGCGCTGGCGGCAATGTCTGCGGCGGGGTGGGCGCGACGCAGGCGCACCAGCGGCTTAACCGGCAGCTTGAGATTGCGGTTGAACACGTCCATCATGACTGGGCGGTGAAACAGCTTGCTCAGGCCGTGCTTGTCTACGATGTTCACATCGTTGGGGATGGGGATTTGCACGCCGCCGGGGCTGGTCAGCTCCCAATGGAAGTCGAAGGTTTCGCCAATGTAGCTCTGGGTGCGGATACGGCGCTCATCTTCGGGGATGAGTTCCTTAATCCGGTCCATGATGTAATCTGCGCCCTCTTGCAGCAGTTCCTTGCGCGAGCGTCCCGGTACATCCACCTTAACCGGCGGGATGACCTTGCCAATGTTCATGGTCAGGTTGGGGCGGCGGAAACGCCCGATTTGCGCCAGCGCGCCCTCGATGCCGCCGAACCCGATGGGGACGACCGGCGCTTGTGCCTTGTTGGACAGCCACGCCACGCCCTGCCGCGCTTGGCGCAGTTTGGTTTCCCAGATGCCGCCTTCGGGGAACAGGCCGACGACCCCGCCTTGGTTTAGCACGTCCAGCGCCTTGTTCATCCCGTCGCGGTCCATGCTGCCGCGCTTGATGGGGATGATGCCCCACAGGTCAGCAATCCAACTATAGCGCGGGTCGAGCGGGATGTCGCCCGCCGCCATAATCTCTAACTCGTAAGGGGTGTAAACCCCCATCATGCCAACCTCAATGACGGCGATGTGGTTGCCGACGAGAATCAGCGGTCCCTTGGGGGGGAGGTTCTCGCGCCCGATGATTTGGGTGCGTGTGGCGAGGGCTGCGACGGCACGGCCAGCCAGCCGCATGATGCTGCGGACGAAACGGCGGCGAGGATAACGGAGGCGGGGTTGTTGTTCAGGCGACGACATAAGGACTCCCTACTCGGTCTTGCGGAACGACAGCGGCGCACCGTAGGCGGCGCGCTGGGACGGGGAGGCGGCCTGTGCGACCACCGGCAAATCGACGTACAGCCCGCCGCACGGCACCACGTCCGCATCGTCGGGCATCATCTGGTAGACCTCGACCCGCACACGCACAGCGGTATAGGCCTCCGGTGTGAGCAGGAAGCCGCAGCGCTCTGGCCCGCCGTTGAGCAGGATAGAGGCGTCTTGGGTATGGGCGGGGGTGGCGTTGACGGTGGACAAGCGCACCAACAAATCTGCGCCGTCAGGGATGGGGTCCGCGTCGGGGTTGAGCGTCGCGCCCACGTTGATTTCGACCTGACGGCCTGCAATCAGCGGATTTGGCACGACCAGCACCAGTCGCCCGCCAAGGTCGCCGTCCGTGCTGCGGGTCTGGACGGGCGCGCCGCCCATCTCCTCATCGTAGGCAGCCAGCTCCTCAGCGGCGCGCCGACCGGCATCGGTCAGGCGGTAGCTCTCTGCTGAGTCCATCTGGACAAAGCTCTTGGTGACGAGGCGGCGGATGGCCTTGCCGAACGTCACCGAGCTGACACCCAGCGCGTCTTGCAGCGTCAGGACATCGGCTGAATGGTCGGGGAGTGTGCTGAGGTAGCGGAGGGTGTCAAGCGCGCCGGGGAGCGGCTCAAGGGTCTTGAGGTGGAAGGGAAGTTCAGTCATAGGTGTATCTGCGCGGGGTGTATTGGGCTAGGTTACTTGATAGTGTAACACCCGACCGCGCTTTTCGATATGTAAAGACCGACAACTTATCCCTTCCACAGGGTTAACATTGGTTGGTGCGGCTTAACCTGCCGATAAACCTTGCGGCTAAACCGTCGCCAGTAGGCCGCGCACCGTCTCGACGATGACGGTGGGCGAGGTCGGCTTCCGCAGCCCGGCGTCAGCGTTGATGGAGTTCAGGTACTCGGCAGCGATGGCGTCGTTGCGGGCGCTGTACATCAGGACCGGGATGTGCGCCAGCAGCGGGTTGGCCTTGAGCGTCAGGCAGGTGTCGCCCCCGGACAGGCCGGGCATCATGTCGTCAAGGATGATGAGGTCGGGGTTGTGCTGGGCAGCCATCTCCAGCGCGTTGGGGCCGCTGTTGGCGGTGATGACTTGGTAGCCAGCACGCTCGAAGGTGAGCTGGAGGATGGTGAGCAGGGCGTGGTCGTCATCCACAATCAGCAGGTTGGTCATGGTTACACCTTCACGTTCTCATCTTTGCCTAAAGCAATATGCGTTAATGACAGAATTGTAACATGACCAACCGCCTTAACGGTGTAACAGTTTTTCAACCCCGCGACAATGCTTACCGTTTGTCCAGCGCCGCCAGCATATCGACTACAGCCGTGAATTTGAGGCGCGGACGCCCAAACTTCGCGCCGTTGTCCATTTCAAGCTGGTCGAGCTTCTGCCAGTCCGTAAAGGTGACAAATAACACCCCGCGCTGGGTTAATAATGTCTCAATGCTATCTGTGGTGCTGGATGAGCCAGATTCAAGCTGACCAGTACTATAGTCTTGCAATATGCATTCCACCGTTTCGACCGAATCGGGTTTGTTCGTCCCGATGATGCCCGATGGCCCACGCTTAATCCAGCCAGCGACATACACGCCCGGCGTGTCGGCCACCCGCCCCAGCGTGTTGGGGATGACGCCCGCCCGCTCATCGAACGGGAGGCCGGGCAGCGCGACGCCCTTATACCCCACCGACCGGAACACCAGTCCGCATGGGATAAGTTCGGTCTGGTCGGTGGCTTGGGCGGCGAGGCTGCCGTCTGGCCGCTTGACCAGCATGTTTTTAACAATCCTAATTCCCTCCACGCGCCCATCACCTACTATTTCTACGGGCGACGCGAGGAAACGGATGATGATGCGGCGGGGTTTGCCAACCGGCGGGCGGTTCATGTACTGTGCCAGCAGCGCGACGTTCTTCTGTGCATCGCGGTCGCCGGACGCGGCCAGCCACTCGGCACTGAGGGGGTCAACGGCGGCGTCCTCCGGCGCGACGATGACATCGGCGTCGGCCATTTCGCCAAATTCACCCAGTTCGGCGGGGGTGAAGGCGGCTTGGGCTGGGCCGCGCCGTCCCAGCAAAATCACCTCGCGCACGCGGCTGGTATCCAGCGCTTCCAGCGCGTAATCGGCGATGTCGGTGCTGATGAGCTCGTCACAGGTGCGGCTAAGGATGCGCGCTACGTCCATTGCGACATTGCCGACACCGATGACGACGGCACGCTCGGCGGACAGGTCAAACTGGCGGTGCTTGAAGTCTGGATGACCGTTGTACCAGCCGACAAACTCGGTCGCGGCGTGACTGCCGGGCAAATCTTCGCCGGGGATGCCCAGCGCCCGGTCGGTCTGCGCGCCGACGGCGAACAACACCGCATGGTAGTACTGGCGCAGCTCATCGACCGTCAGGTCGCGTCCGATTTCGACGTTGCCGAAGAAGCGGAATCCGGCGCGACTGGCGGTCTTGTCGTAGACCTTGGTCACCGACTTGATTTTGGGGTGGTCGGGCGCGACACCGCCGCGCACCAGTCCAAACGGGGTGGGCAGGCGCTCGAACATATCGACCTGAACGCTCAGGTTGGCTTGTTTGAAGAGGTGTTCTGCGGCGTAGAACCCTGACGGGCCAGAGCCGACCACCGCGACACGCAGCGGATGCTCTGGGGAACCAAGCTCGGCCATTGGGTCAATCCTTTGGGTTGATGGGACGGGAAAATAACACCATGACGTTCCATCAGTATAACCCCGTTCTAAGCCCAAACGGCGCAGATTTAGCCCCATCTCATCCGCTTATGCGATAATGAACACATTGTGCCGGTTGGTTGTTTGAAGGATGAAACCCCCATGAAACGTCTGTTAGCCCTGCCGCGTGGGCAGCGCCTGTTGGTCTTTAGCTTCATCGCGTTGGGGACGTTGGCGCTTTTGGTTGGCGTGACGCTGCTGCTTGCGCTGCTGACGGTGAACAACGTCCCACGCAGCGTCGCCCAGCCGATTGCGGAGGGGGTGCAGGTGGCTGAGTACGCCATTATTCCCGGCGATGATGCCTATCCTGCGCCGCTCGTGGTCGCGGCAGATGGCACGGTCTACACCGCCAGCTACTCATCGGGGGAGGTGTTCGTGGTCGCCCCCGGCGCGACCGAGGCCGTGGTCATCCCCGGAAGCGGCGACTCGTTCGCGTCGGTGGCTGGGCTGGTCTATGACGAGGCGGACGGTTCGCTGATTGTGCTGGACCGTGTGACCGGCAACGCCGAGAGCAGCGGCGGCGTCTTGTATCGCTTGCGTCCGTCGGACGGTTCGGCGGTGTTGATGGGGCGGTTGGATGAAGCAGTGGACAGTGTTGCGCTGAACGGCCTCGCCCGCGACGCCGACGGCTACCTCTACGCGGCTGACCTGTTGGGCGCAGTCTGGCGCTTTAACCCTGATGGTTCGGGCGGCGGCAAGTGGTGGGAAGCGCCGCGTATCCCCGGAAGCGAGACGCCGGTCGTCACCGATGTGGCGTTTGACCCGGCCAGCAGCTTTCTGTATGCCACCGACTCGCGGCTGAATGTGGTCTACAGTATCGACATCGCGGCGGCGGCCTCGACCAATTTTTACCGCTTCAATGGTGAGTCCAATCCCCCCGGCCTTGCGGGGATTACCGTCGGCGCGGATGGGTCGGTCTACGTCACGGCGATTGATGAAAAGG
>JALONW010000292.1 GCA_025454725.1 Anaerolineae bacterium | reverse complement strand
TATACATACCATTTGCCATCTGGCGAGAATGATCCGATGTTGCCGAAATTTCTATAATCATCAGAGAATGCTATAAGATAGGGCGTAGGGATCGGGTTACGCATAGCGCGTATACCATCACCACTGGATACAAAAATAATTCCGTTTATGTCAACGTCAGATAGAGGAACGGCTCGAATCGTATGATCTAAGCAGTGGAATGCCTCTAATTCAATCTCCTGCGCGTGCAAACTCATGACGCTTGCCAATAGAATAGATAGCAGAAAAAATTTTCTTCTAAAAATCAACATAATTTTCTCCCGTGCAATGACATCTCGTTAGGTCTTAATTCAGAGCAGTTGGATGGTATCATTCCAAATATATCATATTTTCGACTACCTATATCGGCGGATTTGAACGAGGCTAATAGCCTCAGCGCCCGGACGCGCAGGAGCGGCGGCGCGAGCAGCGACAAGGCATACATCGACCGCGCAGCGTGGTTGCGGTCCTGCCAAGTGAACAACTGGGTTTTAGGAGGTGTCATGGGAGCCGTGTGGACAGCGACGGCACGCTGTGTTAAAGGAGATGTTTTTAACGATACCCGATTTTGCCGAAAAGTCAAACGTCGCTGACCAGTATATGCCTCAAAACACGGTATAATATATAGAACAAAAATCTACAAAACCGAAGGACAACCCATGTCTAAAATCGCCGCGTACCGCCTGTATAACCAGCACATCGCACAGCCGCGCCACCTTGACGTGACCTCGGCGCTGACGTGGATGGGCGCGATTCAGGGACAAGATTATCCCGGCGCGAAATGGTCGCTGGGTCTGCGGACGCCGGGCAGCACCGACACCGATGTCGAGCAGGCCATCAGCGACAAAAAAATCGTGCGGACGTGGGTGATGCGCGGCACGCTCCACCTTGTCCCAGCGGCGGACGTGCTGTGGATGGCCGCGCTGTGTCGGCCACGGGTCATGGCGCAGATGGCTTACCGGTTCATCGAGCTTGAGCTGGATGAGGCGACCATCCAGCGCAGCAACACCCTGTTCGTCAATGCGCTGGCCGGTGGACTCCAATTGACGCGCAAAGAGTTGTTCGAGGTGTTGGAGGCGGCGGGAATCTCGACCGCCGGGCAGCGCGGAATCCACCTGCTGCACCGCGCCTCGCTGGACGGCCTGCTGTGTCAGGGGACGGTCGAAAACAACAACCCGTCCTTCATGCGAATCGATGAAGCGCTCCCCGGCGTGCGCGCCCTCCCCCGCGACGAGGCGCTGGCGCTGCTGGCACTGCGTTATTTCACCAGCCGTGGTCCCGCGACCGTGCAAGATTTCGGCTGGTGGTTGGACTTCCCGATGGCGGACGCCCGCGCTGGCTTAGAGGCGGTCAAATCACAGTTGGTCGAGGAGGTCATCGACGGGGTGTCATATTGGATGCCACCGACTACCACAACCCCACAGCCCGCCCCCGCCTACGCGCCGCCCGGTTTCGATGAATATCTGTTGGGTTATAAGGTGCGCGATGCAGTGCTAGACCCCCAGCACGCTAATAATGTCTGTCCGGGCAAAAACGGCGTGTTCTTCCCGACGATGGTGCTGGGCGGGCGGATTGTGGGGGTGTGGAAGCGCACGCTCAAGCGCGGGGCGCTGGTCATCGACCCGCAGCCGTTCGCCTCGCTGTCTGATGAGGATATGGCGGGGTTTGCCGCCGCCATCCAGCGCTTTGGAGATTTTTGGGGTCTGCCAGTGGTCGTGACGCGCCCGAACCAATAACCAATCAACGCTAAAAATAAACGTGGTCTTTGAACGCTTCTAACAATTGGGTGGCGCGGCTGGGCTGGCTGGTAAAGAAGGTTGGTTCTGGCTTATTTTCAAGATACGGGGTGAAACCGGGGATGGCACTCAGGGCGGCGTCATCCACCCGGTTGAAGCCCATTGACCACTGGGCGAAGGTGCGTGTTTGGATGGGCGTGCGGTAGACCTCAAGGATGTGGTGGTGGCGAGGGTCGGTTTTAATTTTCTCGTACAGCGGCAGCACCACTGACGATTCGCCTTCCAACACTTGGATAAAGAAGTCGTCGCGGTACAGCAGCATCCCGGTGATGCTGTGGGATTGGTTGAACGGGCGGGCGACCTCTAGAATCCGCAGCAGTTCGTCGTCGCTCATCGGGTGGTGTGACACGCTGACATAGGCCAGTGAAATGAGTCCCATCGTCGGTTTTACCTCTTCTGAGGACGGGTGATGGCCTGTTTATAACGCATCTGGCGCGGTCTGAACACCTCAGCCGCGCCAGAAACACTCTTTTGGGGCGATAACGGTGGTTTGCGCCGCGCTACTCGACCGTCACGCTTTTGGCGAGGTTGCGCGGCTGGTCTACGTCCGTCCCGCGCCAGACCGCGATGTGATAGGCCAAAAGCTGCATCGGCAGGCTGACCATCACCGGCGCAAGCATGTCTGGGCAGTCGGGCAGATAAAGCACGTCGTCAGCCTTCCCCGCGATGTACGGGTCGCCCTCGGTCGCCAGCGCGATGACGCGCCCGCCGCGTGCCTTGACCTGCTCAATCTGCGAAATCATCTTCTCGTACAGCGCGTCTTTCAGCGCAATCGCCACCACCGGCATCGTCTCATCGATGAGCGCGATGGGGCCGTGTTTCATCTCACCAGCGGGATAGCCCTCGGCGTGAATGTAGCTGATTTCCTTGAGCTTGAGCGCCCCTTCCAGCGCGATGGGGTACTGCGCGCCGCGACCCAGATACAGGAAATCGGTGTAGGCGTGCAGCTTGCCCGCCAGCGCCTGAATCAACGGGTCGAGTGCCAGCGTCCGGCGCAAAATGTCCGGCAGCTTGGCGAGGTCCTCGACCAAACAGCGGCGGCGCTCCTCGGTCAGCGTGCCGCGTGCCGTCCCCAGCGCTACCGCCAACAGATACTGGTCAACAATGGAGGCGGTAAAGGTCTTGGTGCTGGCGACGCCGATTTCGGGGCCGACGTTCATCCCGATAAAACCGTCCGCGAGGCGCATGGCCTGTGAGCCGACCGCGTTGACGATGCTCCACACCGCTGCGCCGTGGCTGCGAGCGTACTCCATCGCCGCGAGGGTATCGACCGTCTCGCCGGATTGGGTAATCGCCAGCACAGCGGTCTCGGCGTCCAGCATTGGGTCACGGTAGCGGTATTCGCTGCCATATTCGACCTCGACGGCCACGCGGGCGAACTGTTCGAGGTAGAACTTGCCGACCAGCGCGCTGTAGTAGCTCGTCCCACATGCCACGCTGACGATGCGGCGCAGCGCACGGGCGCGCTCATCGGTCAGGTTCAGGTCATGCAGGTGGACGCGGGCGTGGTCGCGGTCGATGCGCCCTGCCAGCGTGTCGGTGATGCCTTTGGCCTGCTCGAAGATTTCCTTCTGCATGAAGTGTTTGAATTCGCCTTTGGCGGCGCTGACCGCGTCGAAGGCCACATGATGGACTTTGGCCTTAATCAGCGCACCTTCCAGCGTTTGGATGCCCACCCCATCGGCGCGAACGACGGCCATTTGGCGGTGTTCGAGGTAAATCATATCGCGGGTGTGTTCGAGAATGGCCGGGATGTCACTGGCGATGTAGTGTTCGCCCTCGCCCAGCCCAACGATGACGCCGCCTGCGTTGCCGATGCGTGTGGCGATCAGCAGGTGCGGCAGGTGCGTGGGCAGCACGACGATGGCGTGCGCCCCGGTCAAACGGCTGACGGCAGCGCGCGCCGCCTCGATGACTTGTTGGTCGGTGTCCGTGCCGATCCGGCGGGCGTATTTTTCGATCAGGTGGACGATGACCTCGGTGTCGGTCTCACTGCTGAAGCGGACGCCTTCGGCGGTCAGCTCGTCGCGCAGCGGCAGGTAATTTTCGACGATGCCGTTATGCACCAGCACGAACAGCCCATCTTGGCTGATATGCGGGTGGGCGTTGCGCTCGGCGGGGACGCCATGAGTCGCCCAGCGGGTATGGCCAATGCCGATATGCCCGTCGATGGGCTGCGCGGCGACCTTCGCCCGCAGGTTGCCCAGCTTGCCGACATCGCGCCGAATCTGCACGCCACCGCCGTTTTGGACGGCAATCCCGGCGCTGTCATAGCCGCGATATTCCAGCCGGGCGAGTCCGTCAAGGATGATAGGGGCAGCGTCACGGGGGCCGACGTAACCAACGATTCCACACATGATAGGGTTCCCTCCACAGGGGGTTGTGCGCCCAGACCCACCCACGCACACAGCACGACAAACTCCCCGCCGCGTAGCGGGAATCGTGCATAAGAGGCGCAGATGATGAGCGTCTTTGGGTTAAAGTGTCCGCGTGTCGCAGGGGTTGTGCGCGCCCGTCACCGGGCGGTTTTGCCATACGACTTTGCCAAGATGTGGAGGGAAGAACGGCGGGACGGCGAACTGCGCCCCAAGCGGCATCCGTTGATGGTCGATGAACCGCTCACCTCGTCACCTGCGCCGGGGATGGTCGCAGGCCAAACGCTGTGTTCCCCTCATGATTGTGTGTGTTGGGTATGTCCTTTCTGTCGTCCGACCAATGGCGGCAGATAGTACACGCTGGCGCTGGGATTTGCAAGCGGGCGAGATGGGTTAAAGGTAAAAACGGCCCAACCGTAGGTACAGCTTCCGCCTACCTAAAGGCATAGTTGTTTGTCCATAAGCTTTGTTTATAAACTGATGACAGACAAGGAAAAAGGGGGCGGCCATGGGACAGCAGTCGATACCAACGTTGTATGAGTGGATGGGTGGCGATACGGAAACGTTCAAAGCACTCATCGAAAATTTCTATGACCGTGCTGTGAAAGACCCCCTGCTAGAGCCTTTATTCAATCACATGCCCCTCGAACATCGCCACCGCGTGGCCGTTTGGTTTGCCGAAGTCTTTGGCGGGCCAAAAGTTTACAGCGCCGAACACGGTGGCCATGCTCACATGGTCGAAAAACATTTGAATCTCGCCATCACCGAAAAACAGCAAGGGCGCTGGGTTCAGCTGATGCAAGAAGCCGCCGATGCTATTTCGCTGCCCAAAGACCCAGAATTTCGTTCGGCGTTTGTGGCCTATGTCGAATGGGGGACGCGCATGGCGTTGATGTACTCCCAACCCGGTATGCAGCCCCCATCGGTGAGTTCCCCCATGCCTCAGTGGGGTTGGGGAGAGATGAAGCCTTATATTCCCGAAGAAAATGCATAATGCGCTGGTTTTGAGACCTTTGGGGTGAATCTAACGAACCTCACCCCCTACCCCTCTCCCTAGGAGAGGGGTTTTTTCTGGGTCGCGTGGTGGGCATCTCCCCCTCTCAGTGAAGGGGGCTGGGGGGTGAGGTTTCTACGCCTTGCTAACCGGATAGGCAATTTCCGTCAGCGGTTGTTTTTCGCCCGGCATCGACAAATACACCTCACGCGGTGC
>JALONW010000023.1 GCA_025454725.1 Anaerolineae bacterium | reverse complement strand
TTGGTCTCAATTGCTTTTTGAACATCCATTGTTTCACGACTCCTTTAAGACCCACAAGACGTTGATGATCGCCCACTGCCCGTTCCATCGGGCCAATTGGAGATAGTCTATCCAGTCATTCATCTCAAGGCGAACAGCGGCGGCCTCGCGGAACACATCCAAAATTCGCACGTCGCGCTGGCGGCGATCTGCTGGCTGGCGACCATGTCCATCGTGGGCGTATTGCACCAACTCTAAAGCGCTCATCTGTGACAAGCGACTGGTTCCGTCGGGCGCAGTTAAGACCACCCGCTTGGCGAGTTGTCCGTGCAAGGCACGTTCCATCCGCGCCGCATCTCCAGTATAGGCCCCTTCGGCGTAATCCAATGCGGCAGCGATAATCGCGGCGCGGTCTTGCTCAGAAACAGCCAAGTTGTTCTCTGAAACAGTCGTGAAATCGCTCATGTACCCTTTTCCTTATCATGCGAACACAGCGGGCTATCGCATACTTTGCGGTGTTATAACATTGAGCGTATGACCTTTTTGACATTCGCGGAAGTATGCACTTTTGGGTGTTATACTTACCCAAAAGAGAGTGTTATCAGAGAGTTTCACCATGCCCAAACAGCCCTTATACATCCTCGACTCGACCTGTCACACCCGCAAAGCTCTCGAACTAATTGGCGATAAATGGACAGTTTTGCTGCTGCACGCCATCAACACCCAGACACTGCGCTACAGCGAACTCAAGCGGATAGTCGAAGGCATCACCCATAAGATGTTGGCGCAGACTCTGCGACAATTGGAACATGATGGGTTGGTCGAGCGCACGGTGTACCCGGTCATCCCGCCCAAGGTCGAATACCGCCTGACGCCCCTCGGCCAGACCTTACTCCCGATTCTGGGTCAACTTTGTGGGTGGGCAGAACAATATTTCCCCGCTGTGCTTGCCTCTCGACAACAAGCAAGCGACATGTCAGAGACAGATTCGCGTTATGTCGAACCTCATGCGTTGATGGATTAAAGGGGTTTGCTGGCGAGAGGCCATCGTTATCTGAGTCCGAGTGTTTCTGAGCAACTCCACGCTGCGAGACAACTTCTTTATCTACTAAATCCTTGCCAGATCACTTTAGGCCAGTCCACGCAGCCAAGACAGCTTTTTGGGGAACAGGGCGTCCAGCAACACGCTGGCCTTGCCATTCGTCCACACATCCGCCAGCACCGCTGTCATCTCGTCGGCGGTGCGCCAGCCAAAGACCACGTTCAGGAACGTGTGCCACGGAAATTCGGCATCATAGCCGTCTTTACCAGTGATGTTGACAATTCCCGTAATCTGGCCCATGTCGAACGTCAACTCGACCCCGCGCAGGCTGGCAAACCCAATCCGTAGTGACCCCGTGTAGCGATGCGCGCCGCTCCCCTCTAGGCGCTGCTCCAGCACGGGCGTGATGTGTTGTAAAAACGCCACTATGTCTGGCACGCGCAGATACCACGCATACTCGCGATTGCTGATGTGTCCGGCATACGAGCGATCAATCAGGCGATCAACCGCCTCGTGAACGCCCGGATAAAACATCACTGTTTCAGGCACGCGCCCATAACGCTCCTGCGCCCAATCGCGGATGCCGTACATCGCGTCCTGAAAGGTGGCCAAATAGGACGACTCTGGCCCGACCACATAAACTGGGCAGCGCAGCTCATGCGGTTCGCGCAGCGAATCTATCAGCACCAGATAACCGACCGGCTGCCCATCCATGTTTACGATCATCAGGTATTCGGTATGCGGGTAATAGCCGCGTGTGCGCCCTATGATCTCATGCTCTATCTGGTCAGGCTGATAGGCATCGCTCAACAGCCGTCCACGCGCATGATGATCGTTATAAGCGAGGATCAAAGGAATGTCTTCCGTTGTCGCCGTGCGCAGGGTAAAGGCAGGAGTCGCACTTTCAGCGCGGGGAGGCAGTGCATAGAGGCTGTAAAAGGCATGATCATCCAACTCGACCGCCATGGTGTACCCAAACTGGCGGTAGAAATGTGGGATGCCGGTAATCCCCTGCATCAGATGGCCGAGGCCGTCACTGCGCGCATGAATCGCCTCGAACACCGAACGCACCAAGCCGCGCCCTCGATAATCCCAATGGGTAGCGACCAGCTCTGGGCGACCCACCGGAATCGTCAGATTTTCGTAGCGCCATACCTGCGGGATCAATATCGTCGCTGAGACCAATAGATCATCTTTGGTGGGATCGACCACCACGATCACATCATCCGGCGTCACGGTCGGATGACCATCGATCAGTGAGCGTGTCCACAGGCGTATCCCGTCTTTGACTCGGTCGGACTCGCCCTCGGTGTTGATGCTGGCGTAAAAATCCGGTAGGCGGTCGCGATCGCTGGCGACTCCTTCACTCAGGGTTCGCAGGATCAGGCCATCGCGGAGGTGCTGCTGCATGGGTTTGAACTCCATCATTGGTTACAAGGTGTCGGTTATATTGACCCCTTGTGAGCCATTATAAATCGAATTAGCGAAAACCGGATGATCGCCAATCTTGTAATGTGGGCAGCCCATAGAGAGGCACAATAACGTGTGTGAGGGGGGGCCACGGCTGACACCCTGACATCACAGGGCTGGGCTTTTTTGTTCATCCGCTGAGTTCATAACAGACGCTAGGGCAGTTCCCACACGATGCAGGGACTACTCGTATAGGCATATGTCCCTAAACCCGAAAGATCGAGCCAGCGCCAACGGTTGAGCGAAAAGATGAGGGCGTCGGTCTCCGCGTCAAAAATGCCCTTGCCTCGCACCAAGTAGCGCTCACCCGCAAATCGACGGTCGGATCTTGGTATGCCGAGTGCTTCTTGTAGAAGGTGGCCCTCCTCTGCTTTGATAAAATATGCTGATGTTGTGTCGTTGACTTCAAGAGGCTGGTCCCTATCTATTTGCTGGATAACCGTCCCAGTAGCGATCTCTACGACCTGCCAACCTTGGATGAGGTAATTACTAGGATTACCTCCCTCTACCTGTGTAATGATAGGCAGAATCGTACGTGTCAGCGTTGGATCGGACACCAATCCGTATATAGCAAGCGCGCGGTAGTCAGCTAGCCTTTCATAGCGGTTGATTTGCTCGCCACTGGCTGCATCAAGGTAGGTGAGTATGGTAGGGGCGTCAGAAGTGGTAGGATAAGTCGTCACCAAGATGATCGACGAATCTTCGCTGAACTCTGGCTCACCATCGGGTAGGTCGAACAGCTTTTCGCGCTCCGGATAACTGAAAACGCCCTCTCCACCGACCGCGTAGCGTGTGTAGTCATTGCTGAAACGGACACCCGTCCCCGGCGCGTAATTGTTGCCATCAAGGATGGTCTCCCACGTTTCTGTATCCACATAGACTCTGAACACAACTAAATTTTCGAGGTCGAAAGTCTCGAAATACAGCCACTTCCCATCGTTGATAAATCTGATTCTACCGTAATAGGGATAGTGGTAATCCTCTCTTGTCGTACGGTTGAGCGTGGCAATTTGTTCAAGCGTTGTCAGATCATAAACGGCGTTTTCGTCCACATACAGCTGTCCATCGGGACTGAACGCAAATGCAAAGTCCATACCGTTGTAAAAAATGTCATTGGGGATTAACAGTTCTCCGGTCTGAGCATCATATAAGCCCTGATAGCTTACAACCAAATATCGACTATCTGGACTATAAAATACCTGTTCTGCTTGCGGTAGATCGAATCGTTTTGCGCCACTGGGGAGATCAAACACACTGACATTGCTGTCCACAATGTCCACAAGGTAGGTTTCGTCTGGGCTAATGGAACACCGACCCAGCCCGCTGAACACCACCCCTTCTTCGGGCAGTGCAGTCGATTCCGGTGGGATGGGGGAGGCTTCTTGTGCGCTTGTGGATAGAATACAAACGGCGGCTAATATCAGAGATGTCATCAACTTGCGGATCATGCGTTAAACCTCCTATGTTATGAACATAATCAATTAGCTCCGAACTGATCGCGACGTGCAAGCCAGTGTCACGCACCACGCAGGACTGGCTTGCGTGTCGCCGCCAATCGCTCCAGTAAATCTGCCGCTTGCGCTGCTCCGCCGTAACGTTTGAATTCTGCTCGCACCTTTACCGCGTTCGATGTGTATTTAGGCTCCTGAATGATCTGTTTTACCGCCGCGCCAATTTGTTCTGTGGTGGGCCGCTGTGTCTTCAGGTTCACGCCCAACTCGTGATATGCGATGCGTGCTGCTACTTCTGGCTTATCTTCCGTCATACCCGCGATGACCATCGGTATGCCGTGGGCAAGTGCCTGTGTGACAGCGCCAAAACCCCCGTTCGTCACCATCACATCCACATGAGGGAGCAGCAGGGTATGAGGGATGAAGGGCTCGATGCGCACATTGGCAGGTAATGTGCTGATCATTACACTTTCGACGGGTTTACCGCCTGTCGTCACGATCAACAGCACATCTTCATTCGCCAAAGCACGAATGGTCGGCTCGATTAGTTCCCCCGCTTCGGTTGCTACGGTACCTTGTGTCACATGCACAACGGGTTTTTCACACAGGAGCATGTCCTGCCACCAAGTCGGTCGTTTGAAGTCTAGGGGTGTTTCGGGCAGCAGCGCACCGACAAAATGGACCTGCGGCGGAATATCCCGCACAGGATATTCAATGCTTGGCACAGAAGGCTGCAAGTAAAGGTTAGCGCTGGGCATGGGTTCAAACGGCCTAGGCGGCAGCCCCAGTGACCGACGTAAGGCGGCAAATCGCTTGTTCAGCTTGCCGAAGACGAGCCTGCGTGTCACGGAGCGCATAAGGGCGTTGCGCGTGCGCCCAATCACTGAATGATCGAACGGTAATCCGAGTCCAAAGGGCGGCATATCACTCATCGCCAAGCTAAAGACCGAGATGTTGAGAACTGCCGTCGTCGCCAGTCCTAATTCGCCCAGAAGCACAACCGCTGTGGTCGCCGCATCGCCAATGACAACATCCGGCTCGAAAGATTCGATTAATCCGCTGAGATCGCGCATCATGCCTTCGACTGGGTCGAAGAAGAGTTTCTCGAAGTCAAATACAAGCGACTGAACGCCTGATAAGCCCCTACGTCCCGGAAAATGCTGATCGTAGTTGTTGTCTCCATAATCGATGGCGCTCTGAATTGGCACGAAGTAAGCACCGGTCGCCTCGATCTTCTTCTTGAAGTGAACACTGCTGTACCAAACCACACTGTGTCCACGCTTTACAAGGGTCTTTGCCACCGAGGTAAATGGGTTTACATGGCCGGGAATGGGCATCGTCGCCAGCAGAAATTTTGCCATTGGGGTCCTCTTTTAATCGGGTGAGATTTTCAGGGATGACTAGAACTGGTTGACACACTGAAGTGGCAGCAAACGGTCGCTTGCCGTCACTTCGGCTGTGGTGGTCTGATCCGCAGCGGGACTTAGGGGATGAACCTCAGAGAGAGCGTATCGACGTCGAAACGTCCGGTCGAACCACGGGGCTGGATCATCACCTTGATTTGGGTGGGAACACCTGTCAACGTAATGGTCTGGCGAGCTAAGTAGTGATAGTTTGATCGACCAGTAATTCAAACCTCTACCATCTGAACTACCCAATGGATCTTCAGGGTCTCGCCATTGGCAGGCGCAATTCCGGTCTCTCTATCAGCGTGTAGGCCGTCCCTGTAGCATCGATCACCTCTAGTGCGAATAAGGCAATATCCACCGTAAATATAGGTGTTGGAATAGTGACGGATAGCGAGCCGTTGAGCGGCAGCCCATCGCCGATGATACGAGTGGAATCTGTGCTGTCGACAATCCTGACAGTTTCACCGCCCACCCCGCCGCTTACCGACCAATTGAGGGTGAGCGTATCGCCGGGTTGTACGGTGCTGCGGTCTGCCGTAAACGAAAGGACATCAAGAATCACAATCTCGACGGGGACAGTATAGGATTCGTATTGGTTCACGCGCGCCTGTACTCTGGCACCCGTCATAGGGGTACGGGGCACGATCCAGCCGCGCGAAATAGAGGCATATCCACCTGTCGCATCCTCAATGATGCCGGTGGTGGTGCCGACGATTTGTTCTTCTCCTGATGGCAGGATAAATATGAATTCCACCGTCGCTTCGCCATATTTGATCTCCGGCGGTATCCCGTCCCACCAGATGTTTTGAGCGCTACCCGCGACCAGACGATACACACCCGACGGATTTGGGTAGAGGTCAAACCCAAGGTCGCCGCGCTGGTTGGATATAGATCTCACAGCAGGTGTACGCGGAACCCGCAGCGTTTGCCCGGCCTGAAGCATACTGGTGTTCGTCAGGCAGTTGGCCGTCCCAAGTTCTGAGACTGTAGATTCGGTACGTTGTGCGATATCCGATAAGGTGTCACCAGCGGTGACCGTGTATAGTTCCCATTCCATATTTGGGGTACAGGTGTTGAGTTCAGATAGGAGAAAGTCTTGGCCAATTTGAGGGAGAGTACAGCCAAAAGTTAACAGGACAAACATGCTGAAAATTACGACATGGAGTTGCAAAGGGAGTCTCCTTTTGTTTAGCCCCAGAACATAGTGGTTAATTTCCCATGAGCAGAAGGATCAAGAGTGAGACAGATGTTTTACAGTAGTGACGGCAAGCAACTGCTTACCGCCACCTAAGCTATTGCGGTGTTATCAGTAACACGTTTTAGGGAGTGGCTCTCAAAGAGAGCGTATCGAGGTCGAAGCGTCCGGTCGAACCACGGGGCTGGATCATCACCTTGATTTGGGTGGGGACACCCGTCAACGTGATTGTTTGACTGAAAGGTTGATAACCATAGCTCCCATTGGGGATGACAATGTTGCTCCTTTGTACCCCGGTAGAATAAGTCACAACGACGCGGATCCGCGCATTACCAGTCAGATTGGCGGCGCTGACCTGCCCGGTTATGGTAAGGGTGTTACTGCCCGACAGGTTAGGCGCATTGATCACCTGCTGTAAGGTGCGGCTGTTGGGGCTTGAAGCAGCGAAGCGGAACACGCATAACCCACTATGCGCGCCTCTACAGCGGAGGCGGTCTGTGTCGGTGAACTGTCCTACGACTTCCCAGCGCGTAGGAAGCCGGGGATTGTTCGGACGACCAGTCTCGAACCCGCCGTTTCTCAACAACTCACCGATTACAGGCGGTTGCGATGTCGGGGGCTGTGATGTCGGAGGCTGAGGGCTTGGCAGTGATATTGTGGGCTGTGGGGTTGTTGGGCTGGCACTTCCTTGTTCATATGCGCCAAGGTCGATGGCACCATTCACGACACGGGTGGCCGCACCTTGGTGCTTCACATACTCGAAAGAGATTGGCAGAAGGTTCGCCCCGCTGACTGGCTGCCCTCGGTTTACCGCAGGCGAGTTGGTTTTCAGGCGGTAGTCGCCGCCCGCCAGGTTCACGAATCCCGTGTCGCTGCCACCGGCTAGGACAATCAGGTTAGTTAGGCCAGTGATGGCGGATGCTGCGCCTTCTTTTCTGTAAAACTGTTCCATTACGTTCCCACTGGGATTCACCAAGTTGACGCCAAAATTGGCGCGTCCACGGCGGTTCATGTATGACACGTAGCCATCATTGCCGATGACGTGGAATACATTGTTGAACGCTTCGATTCGCTGTTCATCGGTCTGAAGCCGGAAATAGGTTTTACTGCAGCACCAATCTTCGGGAGTGATACTGGTGATGACCGTGTTGTTATAGAAGTAAAGCGGCCCTTTGCGGTAGCATTCGGTAGGATCCTGACCCCCTCCAAAACCACAGATGTCCGATGGGCCTTCTTGCTCACCGCCTAAGTCGCCGCCGAAGTGAATCATATTGCGCCCTGTGCCGCTGCCATTCGGGCTGATCATGATGTTGCCGTAGACCCAAGCCTTGTCGTAGTTGGGGTTTTGGCTCAGGATGTCATAACCATTCTCAGACTCCACGAGATCGATCAGGTGCGCGCCACCCTCAATCCAGTTGTAGCGGATGATGGTGCCAGCCGAGCGATCCTTGATGTTGTTGCCACCGGAGCCGCTCTTTAGCGGCCCAAAACGGTTGAACTGGATAACCATGCCTTCAGATTCGGTGTAAATGTTGTGATGTTGGTCGCTGTTGGTGCCATTGCCGTAGATGTGGCTGTATTGGAGGGTGATGTTGCGGACGTGCATTTCGGGATCGCCCGTCGCGGCGGTGAAAAACCCATTGCCCGAACCCGTCAATACCAACCCGGTCAGGGTAATGTTTGCACCGCGCTGGATCATGACCGAGGCGGCGTTGGATGTGTAGTTGCGCGATTGGCCCCCAGCGGTCGTAAAACGGTTGTCTGGGTGAGCATTAGCGAGGTGCAGCCCTTCGATATGGATATGCTGTGGTTGGTCGCCCCAATCCTCACCCATGATCATCAGCAGCGCCCGCTGCTGCATCCCGTCAAAGTCAAAGTGCATGTTATTGCTGGTCGTGGCGTCCTTCCCGTCAATGATTGGAAGCTGACCCGCCGGTCCTGGTACTCCCACCACACAGATCGGCTGGCTGGCCGTCCCCGATGTGCTGATAGAGATTTTCTCGCGGTAAGGCGCTGCCCGATAGTGGATCCGCACGGCGGAGCCGGGGGCTAGATTTTTAAAAGGCACAGCCCCAATAGAGGTGAATGGTTTCCCTTCACCGACATCGTAGACTGTCCCCGACGGGTTGCTACACGCACTGGGGAAGTTGCCCGCCGCAACGCTGACCGATGAGAAAGATAAGCTGATGAGTAATGCAGATAGAAAGATAACACACGAGAAAAGCGAACGTCTTAGTGTCGTCACGATAATGCCCTTTCGATGTGGCGGCTGAAGGATATGCCGGGGCTGTCCGCCCCGACATCGCAAGCATCGGGATGGGTGGCTGTACCCATCCCTCGGCCGGTCATGTCGTTTTTGCTGCTAAATGTTAGGTGTATGAGGGATGGTTAGGGCAATGTGAGGGTTTCTTCCTCTCGGAGGTGGGCTTCGACCGCCTCGCGGGTCACCCACGCCTCCCGTAGCTGCTGCGCTGCAAAGAGTGGCAATTGATCGGCCCGATGAGGCGAGCTAGCTTGGCTCGCATTCCCATAAGCCGTCAGCACTTGTGCTTGTGGCATTTCCCCGTCACCGAACTCGACCACTGCGACGAAGCCGTCACCGCCGATGACGGGGTACTGGGCTGCGTTGTCCAACTGACTCCCCAGCGACCAAGGGCCAGCGAACAGCACGCGGAATACGCCTAGTTCACCGTCAGCCCCGCTGGCAGGTAGGTCTTGGCCGTGGATTTTCAGCCGGTAGATCTCGCCCCAAGCGACATCTAGCGCGCCGAAGTTGCTTTCCACATAGCTGACCGCATTTTGTAAAGCAGCAAGCGCTGCCTCTGGGTCGGCGAGACCGTCAGGTGTCCTAAAAGGTTCGGCAGTGAAGTCGTAGGGGGTCGTAAAACGAGCAGATGCGGTGGCTTGATAACGCGCCCACCATTCCGCAAACAGCACGCCCCCTCGGCTGGTGGCATCGGTGCGCCCGTCCCAGTTACGCAGAACTTCCGCAGCAGGCTCCAGCCCCCTGTCACTACTAACATTGATTAGGATTAGAAGGTCGTCTAGAACTCGCGCACCTAATTCGCTGAAAGTGCTGTGCTTATAGGCCACCATCTCGTCGAAGGTGATGCTGTCATCCTCAGCCAGCATCCGTGCGGAGCTCTGTGACCGGAATGGCATACTGGGCGGCGCGGTCATATAGGCTGGGAAGTTATTAGGGTCTAGGACAGGCGGTAAGGTATTGGTCCACGGAGGTTCATTGGCGTTCTGGAGCCAGCCAGACGACGGATTGATGACCTTGGGTAGTTCATCGTAGGTGTGGTATTCGTCCCAGATCAGCGCGGAATCGTCCCCCGGCTGGATAGTCTGCCACGACACCCAATCTCCTTCATCATGCTTGGGGACAAGGCCGTTGAAAACGTGCATGATGTTGCCAGCCCGGTCAGCGTAGAGGATGTTGAACATGGGGAGCTGTAGACTTCCTAGTGCGGCTTGAAAATCATCAAGGTTCTCGGCTTGGGCCATCTCCCAAAGCTGACCAAGAATCCCGCCCCGCTCGATTCCGGCAATCCTTAGTGCCAGCAGTTTACCCTCACCCTGTGCCACAATGGGCCCGTGAACCGACTGCGCCACAACGAACGAGTGCGGCCTCAGACCGCCGTCTTCGGTCCTTACTTGCACGGTTATTTCTTGGGCATCCAGCGGGATGATTTCACCGTCCAGCAGATAGTGGCCCTCGTCCACCAGTGTCAGCTCGTATAGGTCAACGTTGTCGATAGGGTTGACGGTCATCGCCCAGCCCAGATCACGGTTAAAACCATACGCCATGACTGGCAGGCCGACAAAGGCCGCCCCATAAATGTTGACTTCCGGTGAGATGAGCTGCGCCTCCATCGTGATGAACATATTGCCCCACGGCAGGTGCGGGTTGATCAGCAGTAGGGCGTTCCCACTCGCAGACCGGCCGGGTGCAACTGCCCAACCGTTCGAACCGATTTGGTCCGATCCCCACTGCTGCGCCTGAAGCATCACAGGGCTGCGAGGGTTGGATTGAAAGAAGATTAATAGACGCAGCCATGCCCCCATCACATCAGTACTACGAACAGGCAGAACCTCTTGCAGTTCCATATTGATGTGTTCTGGGTGGGCGCTTGCATAAGCGTTGATGCCCGCCGTAAACGAGTCGATGTGGTGTTTGATGTCGTCTGGTTGCGCGTCGTACAGCGCTTGGCTGCGAGTAGGGACGCCCAACGTGTGCATGTAGACATCGTTCTCTAGCGCCGCCTCGCCAAGATACTGAGCCGACTCGCCACGTGCCTCGGCGTACAGCCGCAGAATGAGGTCGCCGTGGTTGTGCATCTGTGTCCAACCGAAGCCATAGAACACACTCTCGTTGTCCGTGCCATAGATATGTGGGATGCCCCATGTGTCCCACAAAATATCGACGGCCTGTTTTTCTACATCGGGTGTATCCTGTGAATAGGTGATTGCTGGCAGGACCAGCAGGACCAGTAATAGGGCATAAATTACCCGTTTGGGGCTACTTAGAAAATCCAAACCGCGCTCCTTGTTCCCTGTAATTTTGTCATTCAGGGGATAATGAAATATCAGACCCATTATGTTCGACAACCGTGTGTACACAGCGGGGAACATGCCGGGCAGTTTTCCTTACCGATCCGGGAAACAGCGGGAACGCCTCACCTTAGCACTAAAATTTGATGGAACTACAGCATAGAACCAACGTTAAGATTGCGACGATAGACACTGTGGTAGAGGGTTAGTTGAAGATAGGTCCTCATAGGGTATGATTCTGGATCTAATCGCCGAGCGGCAACACATCGATACCTTAAACCTGCGTGCACGTGAGATCTGGCATCAAGACGTCGATGCTGCAAGGGCGCTGGCCGAGGAAGCCAAACAGCGCGCCGTCGGCACGCTGTTTGGGGCGGGTCCCTACGAGAAAGGGGTGATCGATAGCACGGTTATGCAGGCGCAGTGCGGCCTCAGGCTGGGGGAGTATGAACAGGCACTTGACCGTGTGGCACAGGCCCTCGAGTTTTACCGCCAGCACGGTATCCACGATGTATGGCAGCTCAACGCCCATTACACGATGGCGGTGGCTTATTCAACATTAGGGAACCAAGCCGAGGCACTGGTCTGGTGTCAGACATTGGTCGATTTGGCAAAGGAAATGGATGAGTCTGCCTATATTGCGCTGGGGCTGCGGAATATTGGTAACCTCTACGGGTTTCAGGGTGATTTCGAGACAGCCATCTATTTTTACAGTGAATCGGTTCCGTACTTTGAAAGTCTGTCCTCGAAATCTGGTTTGGCGGCAGTATACGGCAACTATAGTTGGGCTTACCGACAGATGGGCAGGCTGCAAGAAGCCATGACCTACGCCGAGCGCAGCCTCGACATCTTTCAATCGGTGAACGATCGCGACGGTCAAGCACTCACACACATACTCGTCGGTAACCTACACCTGCAACAAGACGATCTGATCAGGGCTTCAAAACATCTCCACCAAGGAATGGATATCGCCCACGAGGTCGGGGTGGCAGCCTATATTGCCGACGCAGCGCTCAACATGGGGCGGCTGTACATGCGGCGTGGCGATCTGCGAGGAGCCGTTGCGTATGCTTTAGACGCCCTGAACCACTCGGAGCGCATGGGACACAGTGTTTTGATAATGAACACCCATCTGTTCCTCAGCGAGTGCTACAAACAGCTCCAAGATTGGAAAGCATCGCTCGATCACCATGAGCGATACGCAGCGCTGAAAGACGAGATCCGCGCACAGGAAGCGGCTGCCAAACTCCAGAACCTCGAAGTCCTCTACCGCACACAACAGGCGCGCCGAGAGGCCGATGTCCAGCGCAAGCTGCGCGAGGAAGACGTGCGCTATTACCAGCGAATCAACCGGATGAAAGATGAGGTCCTTAATACGGCTTCGCATGATCTGAAAAGCCCACTGGTCGGCATCAAGCAGACAGTTTATAGCCTCCGTCAGCACGGCAAGCTTGATGATGCCTACGGCCAGCAGCTGCTCACCGAGATTGAACGGGCAGTCCAACAAATGGGCAGCCTGATTTCCAGCGTCTTGGATTTGGCTAAACTGGAGACAGGGCGGGCGCTTGACCTGAAAACCCACGATATCGTCCCGGTCATCCGGTCTTTAGTGAGCGAGATGATGGAGGCCGCCCAGAGTGCGGGGATTGACCTCCGCATCGAAATCTCCAGCGGTCCTGTGATGGCGACCTTTGACAAAGACCGCCTCCATCAGGTGATCCGCAACCTCTTCACCAATGCCCTTAAGTTTACCCAGCGGGGTGGACACATCCGCTTGCTGGTCCAGAGCAGCACCGAATACTTATCCTTGTTGGTCGCCGACACCGGCATTGGCATCCCCGACTACGCATTGCCATTCGTGTTCGAACGCTTCTACCGCGTCCCTGAAGATGCCCACCGCCGCGTGGAAGGAACGGGGCTAGGGCTGGCGGTGGTCAAAACCATTGTCGAAAACCACGGCGGGACAGTGACGGTCGAGAGCAAGCTGCATGAGGGCAGCGTATTTACGGTAATGCTGCCGCTCGCCGCTGGCTCGCCGCACCGCCAACACCCGACAGAGCAAGTCGGCAGCTAGGGCTACACCTGTCGATTTGGGATATTAGTCCCAGTTTTGGCTATGCCACATGAAATAGTCATATGATGGACATCGCAGATGTTCATGATCAAAAAATCCATGACCGCTTATCCAATCTAAACATGCAAAGGGTAATACGTATGTCTACACCCCCAAACCCATCGCAACGTTTTACGGGGAAAGACGGCCCCCGCATCATCGGCCCTAAAGACGGCAAACTGGCCGATTTTGGGTCGTTCGGTGCGCGCTTCATGGTGTGGGGGGAAGAGTCCGGCGGCGGTTTCTCGCTGGTTGAACACCCCATCGCCCCGCACGCGCTGGTTGCCCCGCTTCACCGCCATGCTCATGAAGACGAATATAGTTTCGTACTGGAAGGGCGCATGGGTGCTCAACTCGGCGATCAAATTGTCTATGCCGAGGTGGGTGATCTCGTCTTCAAGCCGCGCAACCAATGGCATACGTTCTGGAACGCAGGCGGCACCCCCTGTCGTATATTGGAGATCATTTCGCCAGCAGGGTTCGAGCATATGTTTGATGAGCTTACCGCAGGGGACATGACCTTTGAGCTGGCAAAAGCGATACAAGCACGTTACGGCCTAGAAGTTGACTACGACAGCGTGGCGCGTTTATGCGTCGAACACGGCTTGACCTTCGGCAGCGAGTGAGAATGCTGACCAAACCAGATTTGAAACCCCCGAAACAAAATATTCCGATAGTGTTTTGAGTTCAAGGGATTCTAGGAACGAGGGTGAAATACACATGATCAAGGTCATTATTGCGGACGACCAAGCCATTATCCGAAGCGGGCTTAAGAGTCTTTTACTCGGTTCACACCTTATCAAGGTGGTTGCCGAAGCCAGCGACGGTCTAGAGGCAATACGACTTGCCGAACTACACGAGCCAGATGTGATCCTAATGGACCTCAAGATGCCAGCGATGAACGGCATCGAGGCCACAAGGCTTATCTGTCAAGCATATCCAAGCACGAAAGTTTTGGTGCTGACGTTGCTGGAGGACGATGAAATGATTTTCACCGCCATTAAAGCTGGCGCACGTGGCTACATGCTCAAAGATATTGCACAGGACGCGCTGTTACAGGCTATTCAGACCATCCATGGTGGCGGTGTGATTTTTAGTGCTGGTATCGCCAATCGCGTCTTATCGTATTTATCCGGCGAGTCGCGAAATGCTCGCAGCAAGCTGTTTGAGCAGCTCACCAATCGTGAACAACAAATCATCGAGTTGGTAGCGGAAGGATTAACCAACCACGAAATTGCACAGAAATTATCTCTAAGTCCTAAGACCATCAGCAACAATGTTTCAAATGCGCTGGTTAAGCTTCAAATCGTTGACAGGTCCAAGCTCATTCTGTTGTCTCAAGAACTGGGTATTGGCAGGAAAAATCCTGCAATGTAGCTGATGACTTTTTTGGGGAATAAGTTTATTGTCGTGCTTAGCCCATAGCTGATGACGCCCTCCTATGACTATCGCCCACGAAGAAAGTGCGAGTGGTGTCCACGGTGCATTACATGGGCGCGGGTGCTGTTGCTGATCTTGTCTACTTTACTTAAACTATGATGTTACCGCTTATTGGAGATAACCGTGCAGGTTACTACTTTCGAAAACGCATCTTGCCCGAAATACCCGTGAAATCGTCAATCAGGTTCGCAAAGATCACACCATCTTCGCGCAGAGCTATGGTGAAGATCAAAAGCATCGGTGCTTTGGAGGTCTGCGGAGTGAGATATTCCCACTCGATCGGACTAAGTATTTCATCGCTCATTTAAATGCTGAATACTTGTTTGACATGAGGACGGGACTCGAACATCGCTTAGGCAAGAAGAAAGCCCTCCTAAGGTTCTCAGAAAGGCTTTCTTCTCAGCTGCGGGAGGGACAGGATTCGAACCTGCGATCCGCTTTTGGCGGATAACCGCTTAGCAGGCGGCCCCGATCGTCCACTCTGGCACCCCCCCATACGGGTCGTACACTTACAGCGGAAGGAGTGGGATTCGAACCCACGGTGACGCGGAGCGCCACGTTGGTTTTCAAGACCAATGCCTTAAACCGCTCGGCCATCCTTCCAGATGGTGTGTAGCCAAGCTCTTACATCATAACAAAAACGCGCCCATCGGTCAACTCCTATTCTGGTGTACAATAATGGCCGGAAAAACCTGCGGCGGCAGCGGCGGCTATTCAATCCGCCCACACCGCCCGCCCGTTAAGGGATGTGCTACCTGTGGATTCGTTCTTTACCCTCGCGGTCCTGTCCTACCTGCTGCTGGTGATGTACGTCGCCAACCAAGCCGATACCGGTGGCGCGCCCGGCAAGCCCATTGCGCTCATCCTCATGCAGTCATTGATTGCGCTGATTGTGCTGTTCGCCCCCTACATGCTGCTGGCCATCTACGCCACCGCCCAGCCCAACGAGGCTGGATTGCCCCCCATCGACCCCGGCGCGGGTATCTTGGTGGCGGCGATGGCGGTGGTCGCGGCCATCCTCGGCTACCAAGCGCTGCACTCCCCCGCCTTCCAAGCCGTCCTAACGCGACGGATGCCCGGCTACCAAGCGGAGTCGCTCGTCCACCAGACGGCGGTGCTGTTGTGCCTGATGATGCTGACCTTCAACGCCCTGCAATTCGTCTCGATTGGCGGTCTGGGCGGCGTGGCCGAGTCGATTGAGTCGGCGGGGATTGAGGTGCGAAGTGTGCTGTTCGAGTGTACGCTGTGGGTGGTGGCCGCGCTGTTGGGCGTCGGTTTCGCCATCCGCCGCACGCTCGACCAGACGCTCGACCGGCTTGGGCTGCGCCCGCCCACGCTGGACGATGTGGTGGTCGGCATGGCAGCGGGGTTCGGCTTGTTTTTACTCGGCATCGTCTTCCAAGTGGTGTGGGCGGCGCTTGCCCCCCAGATGATGCAGGAGCAGACCGTGGCGGCAGAGGCGATGAGCGCGCTCATCAACAATTTACCACTGGCGCTGCTGGTGGCCGCCTGCGCCGCCCTCGGTGAAGAAATCATCATGCGGGGCGCGCTCCAGCCGGTGTTCGGGGTATGGCTGACCAGCATCTTCTTCGTCTCGCTGCACAGCCAATACCTGTTCACCCCCATTATGCTGCTGATTTTCGCCGTCAGCATCGGACTGGCCTACTTGCGCCAGCGCTACAGCACGACCACCGCCATCGTCGCCCACTTTGCCTATAACGCGATACCATTTCTGCTGGTCGGGATAGGGGGTGCTGCATGATGCGCTGGCTGCTGACCGTACTACTGGTCGCCCTGTTCATCTCATCCGCCGCCGCGCAGGGGACGACGACCCAGCGCCCACGCCAGCTCATTGGAGTTGAAACCGATTGGCTGTTCCCCAGCGGCGCGGCCTTCCGCCTGCGGTTCGACCTCGCGCCCAATGAGGTCGAGTCGGTGGTGCTGAGCGTGACACAGGACGGCTGGACACCCCAGACAGTTGTCCTCAGCCCACAGGTGGTCGATGGCGTGTCGGGGCAGAGCGAGGTGGTTGGGACGTGGCGCTTAAGTGGCGACGCGCCCACGCTGTTCCAGCCCATCACCTTCACATGGGTGCTGACCACTGCCAGCGGCGAGACCCTCACCTACGCCGAGTCACCCGGTTTTGCCGACTCGCGCTACCCGTGGAGCGCAGATGACTCGGCGGGGATTACCGTGGCCGCGCCGTTCAACGCCGCCTCCCTCGGCCCGCGCCTCGCGCCGCTGGTCGAGCGCCTGCGCGACCAAACCGACCAACCGCTGACCGACCTGCGCTATCTGCTCTACGACAGCGCTTTACCGTTGGATACCTGCCCGCCCGATAACCAGTTGGTCGGCGCGCTGACTGGCGAGGTCGTACCGTGCCAAGCTGGGCAGGCCGAATCGCTGTATGCCGCGCAGGGCTACCAACTTCTCGGCCTGTCTCCCGTCAACGGCGCAACGGCGCTCTCCGCGCTGACCAATACGCTGGTTGCACTGGCCTATGAGACGGTATGGGAAGGCCAGACCGTGCCGGACTGGTTCCGCTTCGGCCTCGCCCGCTTCTATGACCCCAGCGCCAACAGCGCCTATTACCCGGTGGCCGTCAGCGCGGCGCGCAACGGTTCCCTACTCCCCACACTCGATACCGTCCCATCGGATGGGGCAGGGCAGGCGCTGTGGGAAGCGCAGGCCGTCGGCTGGACGCTGTACATGGCCGACCAGCTCGGTTTTGACGGCCTGCTGGTGCTGGCGGGCGAGGTTTCACCCTCGCGTACGCTGGCGGACGCCTACAGCGCCCGCACCGGCAGCCCGCTGGAGTCGGTCGGTGTGGGCTGGCGCTCATGGGTGTTCACCGAACGCGCCCGCGCCACCTATGACCTGTCGCCTTACGCGCCGCCGACCGCCACCCCGACGCCAACGCCGACCGCCACCCTCAGCCCGACGGCGACCACCCCACCGACCGCGACCGCGACGCGCACCCCTACCCCTACTCCGTCCGAGACGCTGACCTCGACCCCGCGCCCGTCGTGGACGCCGACCGAATCGCTCACACCGACCGCCACCATCACCCTGCGCCCGCGTGCCAGCGCCACCCCGGTGGGCATGGGCGACCCGACCAGCCCCGATACAGTCGAGACGCTCTCAGAAATCACCACCACCGTGGTATTGGTACTGGTCGCCATAGCGGCGGTCGCCTATATTGGTCGCCGTCTGGCGCGGCGGATGCCCTAACCGCACCCTGAGCCACATCCCGCACGCAAGGAGTTTTTACGGAGAACGCAACCTTATATGTCCAGCGCAGTTGAGTGGCTTCGGCCCAACGAACTCGTCCAAATCCGCTACTATGGCCGCGTGGTGGCCGAGGACATCCCGCACGGTGCGGCCATCCTTGATGAGCTGATGAAAGAAGCGAGTGGCAGCGTCCAGATGCTCATCGACCTGACCGGCGTCACCGAGGTAGGTATTGGCCTACGCGACCTGCGCATGTCGGCCCCGCCCAACCAGCCCAAGGTCCTCTGGATGGCAGTGGTCACGCCCAACGCCATCTTCCGGTTCCTCGCTTCGGCGGCCATGCAGTTCTCGGAGGGGCAGTACCGCTTCTTTGCCACCCACGAGGCGGCGCTGGATTTCCTCAAGCAGAAGGACCCGCGCCTGAAGGACTTCAGTTTTCCGGCATCGTCCTAGCACGTTTGTCGTTCGTTCGTCCGCGTATCCGTTGTCAATGGGGGGTCGTCTATCATGGGTTTTTCCGTTGAGTGGATGTATAAACCACGCCTTATCCTCGTCCAATACTATGGCAAGGTCGTCGCTGATGACATCCGTGGGCAGGCCGACGCGCTCCATGTGCTGCTGGATGCCGACGGCGAGCGCCCCGTCCACATGGTCATCGACCTCAGCCGTGTCGAGGGCATCGGGTTCGGGCTGGGTGACCTCAAGAACCTCGCCATCGACACGCACCCGTTGGTCGGCTGGATGGCGCTGGCGACCCCCAACGCTATGTTCCGGTTCTTGGCCTCGGTGGTCGGCGTGCAGTTCTCACGCGGCAAGCACCGCATCCTCGCCACCCGTGAAGAAGCGCTCAAGTTTCTGTTGGAAAAAGACGTGACGCTGCATCAGCTTGTGGGCTACGGGGACAACAAAAAAGAAGAGTAGGTGGGCGGGTGATGGATAGTAGCGCGGACAGCATATATGCTGTCCCATATGCACCAAGTTAAGGGATTTTACCCATCACATCGCCTTATCCTACGCCAGACGCTAAAGCGTCCGGCTATCCGTCTGAAGCCCCCTGAAGGGGGCTGTAAGGCGAAAATGTGGGAAGAACAGCCGGCTTTAGTCGGCTTCAAAATGGTAGCCAGAGGCTTGAGCCTCTGGCGGCGCATCGGTGAACGCTTGAAAAGGGCGTAACTTGGTGCGTACGGACAGGCCATACCCTGTTCCACCGACATTAACCGATAACCGAAAGACGAACACCAACCCCATGCCCAGCACCATCAACCTGTACGACCTATCGCTAGACGCCCTGACCGAGCTGTTATCGGGCTGGGGACAGCCCCGTTTCCGCGCCAAACAGGTGTGGGCGTGGCTGTATGAAAAACCCGTCGCCAGCTTCGAGGCGATGACCGACCTGCCGGGTACGCTGCGCGAGCGCCTGACCGCCGAGGCGTCGCTGGGCGTGCTGACGGTTTCTGCCGAGCGTACCAGCAAAGATGGCACAGTCAAGCGGCTGTACGAGCTGCCCGACGGCCAGCTCATCGAGTCGGTGATGATGCCCTACGACGACCACCGGCGGACGGCCTGCATCTCGACACAGGCGGGTTGCGCGATGGGCTGCACTTTCTGTGCCACGGGACAAATGGGCTTCGCCCGCCACCTGACCGCCGCCGAAATCGTCGAACAGGCCGTGCATTTCGCGCAAATTTTACACGCTGAAGGCGACCGCCTCTCCAATATTGTGCTGATGGGCATGGGCGAGCCGTTCCACAACTACGACGCCTCCATTGAGGCCGTCCGCCGCCTGATGGCCGACCTCGGCATCGGGGCGCGCCACATCACCATCAGCACAGTCGGCCTCGTCCCGCAGATTCGGCAGTTTGCCGACGAAGGCTTACAAGTCAAACTCGCCATCAGCCTGCACGCGGCCACCGACGACGAGCGCGGCGCGATGCTCCCGGTCAATCGGCGCTACCCGCTGGCCGATTTGATGGACGCCTGCCGTTATTACATCGAAAAGACCGGGCGGCGCGTCACTTTCGAGTGGGCGCTGATTGCGGGCAAAAACGACACGCCCGAACAGGCCAATATGCTCGGTGAAATGCTGACCGGGATGCTGGCCCACGTCAACCTAATTCCGCTCAACCCGACCGGCGGCTACGACGGACGCCCGTCCGACCCCGAAGCGGCCAAGCGCTTCATCGCGCTGTTGGAGGGCTATGGCGTGTCCGCCACCGTGCGCGTCCGGCGCGGCATCGACATCGACGCGGGCTGTGGACAGCTCAAATCTGCCGTCATCCGCCAGCAGCGCGCCAAGACCATCACCATTGACGACATCCCCTAACCACCATGCTGACGGTCGAAGGAGTATTAGCGCTTGACGTGTTGACAGGCGCGCACTGTGTCGCCGGGCATGCTGGGCTGGGATGCGAGGTCAAATGGGTGCATAACATCGGTGTGCCGGACGCGGCCAACTGGCTGAACGGCGGCGAGTTTGTCTTGACGACCTACATCAATCTGCCGCCGACCCAGCCCGAACAAGAGGAATACGTCCGCGCGCTAGCCAATAAGGGAGTCGCCGCGCTGGGGCTGACCTACGGGCGCTATATCCCCGAAGTGCCGGAGTATTTGCGCGTCGTCGCCGACCAAATCGGGCTGCCGCTGATTGCCATCCCTTATCAGCTCATCTTTGTGGACATCGCCCGCACGGTCAACGTGCAGATTTCCCAGCGCGAGGTGCGCCAAGCGCTCCACATCCAGCAGGAACTGACCCGCTTGGTGATGGAAGAGGACAGCGACCTGCGCGACCTCGCCGAGACGCTGGCCGCCCTGCTGAACCAGTCGGTCAGCATCGAAGATGAACGGTTCGAGGCTTACGCCGCCAAAAACGTGGCGGATGTGGACGAGGCGCGCCGCTACACCCAGACGCAGGGGCGCACTGACCCGCGCCTGATTCGGGCGCTGGAAGAACGCGGCTACCTTCCGCAGATTCGCAAGACGCTGCGCCCGACCGCGCTCCCCCGGATGCCCGATGTGGGGCTGGAAATGGAGCGCATCCTCGCGCCGGTGGTCGTCCACGGCGACATTTACGGCTACTTATGGATTATCGCGGACGCACACCCATTTTCTGAGCTGGAGCGCATGGCGGTCGAAAGCGGGGCAACCATCGCGGCGCTGATGCTGCTGCGACAGGAAAAAGCGCAGCGCGAGGCCGCCTCAGAACGCGCCGAATTCCTTTCACGTTTGCTGACGCCCAAAGCCGCCGAACGCGAAGACCAATTGGCCGACCGCGCCCAGCGTTATAACCTGAATTTGCGCGCGCCGTACCGCCTCATCTGTCTTGACGGGGTGCGGGCGACCGTGCGCGCCGTCGCGGGCGTCGAGCGCCTGATTGCCTCGCATCGGTTTACCGCGCTGACCAGCCAACATAACGACCAGATTGTCGTGCTGGCCGCCGATACCCCCACCGCGCTTGACCTCGCCTCGGCGCTGGTGGCCGCGCAGTCCGCCGACCCGACCCCGCCGCGTGTGGTGGTCAGCAGCCCTGTCCGCAGTGTCGGTGCGGCGCTGGCGGCGATTGACGAATGTCAAGACGCGCTGGCGGTGGCCGCCCGACTCGCCCCGTCTGACCAGCTCATCCGCGCCGATATGTTGGGCTATCTGTTGGCGCTGTGGCGGGCAGGGGCGGGCGCACTCTCGGTCAACCCGCACGCGGACGCGCTGCGCGCCCTGCGCGGCGAGGAAAGCGCCGACCTGTTCCACACGCTGGAGGTCTACCTCGACCTCGGCGGCAGCGGAATCCACACCGCCGAGACGCTCCACATCCACCGTTCGACGCTGAATTATCGGCTGGGGCGCATCATTGAGGCCATCGGCGCAGACCTGAGCGACCCGCTTCAGCGCGTCAACGTGCAGACAGCGCTCAAGCTCTTGCGCCTGTTTGAGTAGCTGAGGATTTGTTCCTGTACGGACAGACTAATGCAGTTTTAGAAAAGAATACGGATTTAATGGCGGTGGACGCGCCGTTGCGCGTCCCTACAGCCTGACCCGATTTGTAGGGACGCCCAACGGGGCGTCCGTGACGAAACAACCCGAATCTCCGTATCCATTTTTAAATGGCTTTAGGCTGTCCTCTCTGTCTATCCACCCCATTTGTAAACACCCTCTCATCTCTCATCACTCAACGCTCAATAGGCGTTGGGGCTGCTGCGGATGATGATTTTGATGTCCAGCCAAATCGCTAGGGCTGTGTGATTTAGGGAAATTTTGGCAAAGGAACCTTAAATGTATTCACATAGAGTGGTATTTCTATGTTTGTCTTTTCATCATAACCAAAACTTTTAAAAACAGTGATTTCAGTTGATGACTCAATGACCTTGTCGTCTAGAGTCATAATCAAATGTAACGGAAGATGGATGATTTCGCTCAACTTCATTGTACTTAGTACATTTAAACTTAAACGATTTACTTCAATCTTATGCAAAATGGGTAAACGCCTAACTTCAGAAGATGTTGAAAGGCTAAGAAAAAAGCGAAAATTGTATGGCAGTTCGTTATTTTGCTTATCTAGCAAGAAGGTCGTAAATTCAGGATGTTTTTTCAAAAAATGCCCGTTAGTTCTACTCCCAATTACTGACATAAAACAAGCTACAACTTGTTTTAAGAAACGCAATGGATATACATTATTAATTGTTACCACGTCTCCTGTAATCTTTTTCGAATTCAGCGTTATTAAATCGTGGCAAGTTTTAGCCCACTTTGCATATTCTCCTCCATACCATGAACCCGTAAGGTTATTGCAAGATTGACATAATGTAAATGCACCTACGCCACCTTGCACAACTTTAGGTTTGACCTTACGCTTTCGTATTACATCTTCCCATTGATACTCAATGATGGTGTCTTTGTTATAAGCGGCTTTTGGAGGAACGTGTTCGAAACTGAGTTCCCCAAATTTTCCACAAATACAACATACCCCCATCTCTTTTTTCTTCTTTGCCATGATTTCTGCGCCTTTTATGCTTATTTGGCTGCGCCCTAATAGGCGTTGGGGCTGCTCCGCGTGACGGTTTGCCACGCCGTGCGGATGATAATCTTGATGTCCAGCCAAATCGACCAGTTCTCGACGTACCACAAGTCATAGCGCGTGCGCTCGCTGATGGAGGTATCGCCGCGCAGGCCGTTGACCTGCGCCCAGCCGGTCAGACCGGCCTTCTCGCGGTGGCGCTCCATGTAGCGCGGGATGTTCTGGCGGAACTCTTGGACGTACTGCGGGCGTTCTGGGCGCGGCCCGACCAGCGACATGTGGCCGAGTAAAATATTGATGAGCTGGGGGATTTCATCCCAATTCAGCTTGCGGATGACCTTCCCCACGCGGGTGACTCGCGGGTCATTCTTGACCGTCCAGCCGGGCTGGTTGCCCTTCTCGGCGTCGGTCCGCATCGACCGGAACTTAATCATCGGGAACGGGCGACCGTCCAGACCCATGCGCTCCTGCGTATGAAAAACCGGGCCGGGCGAATCGAGGCGGATGATGAGCGCTGTCAGCAGCATAAACGGACTGAGGAAAATCAATCCGCCCAGCGCGCCGAGGATGTCCATCGCCCGCTTGACGCTGAGTTTCCAGCCGCGCAGCGCGATGTCGCGCACGGTCAGCAGCGGCGTCCCGCCGAGGTCGTCCACGTTCATATCGCCTGCCATGTAAGCGAACACGTCCGGCAGCACCTTAATATCGACGCGCCCGCGCTGGCACAGTGCCACAATGTCCGGCAGGTCGGCGCGGCGGTCGTCCGGGAGCGCGATAATCACCTGCTCAATCTGATATTCGTCAATGATTTTGGGCAGTTCGTGGTACTCACCGAGGAAGGCCACATCCTTGACACGTTCGCGACTGTTAGCCTGTCGGTCCACCACACCGACCACGTTGTAACCGAGGTCGGGGCGACTGCGAATCGAGGACAGCAGGTCTTGGGCGACCTTGCTGCTCCCGACAATCAGCAGGTTATCCGCGGCCACCTTGCGGACGCGGGCGATGCGCAGCAGCGCGCGGTGGAACTCACGACCGGCCAGCACCAGCACCACCGACAGCAGCCAGATATAGAAAAACATTGCGCGTGGATAGTCGATGTCCAGCGCCGTCCCTTTGAACAACAGGTCATAGACGCCGAAAATGAATACCGCCCCAATGGTGATATTGCCGATAACCTGTCGAGCGTGGTCAAATCGGCTGAAGCTGCGCCGGGCGTGATACAGTCGGCCAGCGTACAGCAATGCGAGGATGGCCGCGATATGGAAGACCATCAGCAGCAGGTAGCGTTCCAGCGACGGGTAAGGCGTGGTGATTTCGGCCTCGAACTGGGCGCGGCGGATTTCATAGCCCAGCAGGAAGGCCAGTGTCAGCATGGACGTGTCGATGACGCCCAACAGCAGATTTAGCCCGGTTTTAATTCGGCTGGCGCGGGCCGAATCGACCACCTTCGGAATTTCGAGGGTCGAGAGCTTGGCAGAAGGGCGCTTGGCGGGGGTGGGGGGACGGTTCATGGTGCGGCGCGGCCTCCGGCGGTCAGACGGCGGGGATGTGGGCGGGCTTCAGCGGCGACGGGTGGCGCACTTCGGGCAGCAGGGCGCGCCCACCCTTGGCGAGGATGCCTGCGAGGATGAGCAGGTGGAAAGGCAGCGGCGTCGTCCGGCGGTAATGTTTGCGGTAGAAAATCAGCATGGCGCGGTAGAACTCGAACTGCGCTTTCGGGCTGAGTTTGCCGACCGTGCTTTTGAGGTGCTTAACCGTAACCCCGCCGTGGTACATCACTTTGAAACCGGCCTGTTTAACCCGGTAGCACCAGTCGATGTCCTCGCCGTACATAAAGAAGGTCTCGTCCAGCAGGCCGGTCGCGGCGATGGCCTCGCGGCGGAGCTGCATGTACGCCCCGACCACCGAATCAACCTCGTAGGTCTCGTTCGGGTCGCGGAAGGTCAGGTTATAGCGGGCGAAACGCGGGTTGTTGGGGAAGCGTTTCGCTAACCCGCTGAAATGGGTGAACGACACCCATGGCGTCGGGAATGACCGGCGGCAGGCTCTATCGAGACTGCCGTCCCCCTGCACCAGCTTCGGCCCAGCGATACCGATGGTCGGGTCGGCGTCCATCAGCGCGACCATGTGGGCGAACGAGTCGGGTTCGACCTCGGTATCGGGGTTGAGCAGCAGGGCGTAGCGCGGGGCATCGTTGCTCACACCGCGTTCGCTGAAGCCCATCTGCCGCAAGGCGAGGTTGTTGCTAAACGAAAAACCCTTATTCGCGCATTCGATGAGGTCGGCCTGCGGGAACTCGCCGCGAACCAGTGCCACCCCGTTTTTGTCCGCCGACTCGCTGCTGTCCACCACCGTAACGCGGTAGGTGACGCCAGTACTGGCAAACACGCTGTGCAGGCAGTTGCGGAGGATGTCATGGGGCGTGCGGTAGTTGAGGATGACGATTCCGAGGTCGAGCATAGACAGCGCATCTAGGGGTTACAGGACAAGTTACGTCAGATTATAGCACACCGGGCAAGCCGATGGGCGGGGTGTTGATGATAGGGAAAGAGGCAGAGGCATCAAAAATCAACGCGCCCGCCCCGCACCTGCGCCCAAACCGATTGCACTTTTTGTCACATTCGTACAATCCGCATGGCGTAAACGTTGTCAGACCCAAAATTTGCCGTCTATTCATCTACTCTGTAACATTAAGCTGGGGTAAACGCCTGCCCTTGCAGTGTCAGAGCGCCCCAGCTTCACCTTCGTCCCGCTTTCCAGAATTTCTGGGGGAGAACCTATGCGTAAGCTCATCGTCGTAATCGGAATGCTCGTGCTGGTCATGTCACTTTCGGTCGGGTCCGGCGCACAGGACCTCGTGCCGGTGCGTTTACAGTTGCAGTGGGTCGCGCAGTCGCAGTTTGCGGGTTACTATGCTGCCGTCGCGCAGGGCTTCTACGAGGCGGAAGGCCTCGATGTGACCATCCTTGAGGGCGCGGTCGAGATTGTGCCACAGCAGGTGGTGGCGTCGGGCGGCGCAGAGTTCGGCATCGCGTGGGTCCCCAAGGTGCTGGAGTCGCGTGAGGCGGGCGCTGATTTGGTCAACATCGCCCAGATTTTCCAGCGCAGCGGCACGTTGGAAGTGTCGTTCGTCGATGCCGGGATTGAGTCGGTAGCTGACCTCGCTGGTAAGCGTGTCGGGACATGGGGTTTCGGCAATGAACACGAGCTGTTCGCCGCGCTGCGCGCCGAGGGTATCGACCCCGACGACGCGGACGCTGTGACCATTGTCCAGCAGCCGTTCGATATGTCGCTGCTCATCAACGGTGAAGTCGATGCAGCGCAGGCCATGACCTACAACGAATACGCGCAGGTGTTAGAGCAGGTCAACGAAGCCACCGGCGAGCTGTACCAGCCGGAAGAGCTGAACGTCATCAACTTCAACGATGTCGGGACGGCCATGCTGCAAGACCACATCTTCGCCAACGCCGAGTGGCTGGCCGAGGAAGGCAACGAGGAAATCGCGGTCAAGTTCATCAAGGCCAGCCTATTGGGTTGGATTTACTGCCGCGACAACTTCGACGAGTGCGTCGAAATCGTGCTGGACAACGGCCCGACCCTCGGTGAAGGCCACATGCGCTGGCAGCTCAACGAGATTAACCGCCTGATTTGGCCGTCGCCCGCGGGTGTCGGCGTGATGGACGAAGAGCAGTGGGCGCAGACTGTCAGTGTCGCCATCGACGGCGCGGTCATCGCTGAAGAACCGGCAGAAGGCGCGTACCGCAGCGACCTCGTAGAGGCCGCCATCGCAGAACTGCTGGAAGAAGACCCCGAACTGGACATCACCGGCGAGCTGTGGGAGCCGCTGGAAGTCGAGATTACACCGGGCGGCGAATAAAACACCGTCACAAACACACAGCCCCACCCCTATCTTTTGGTAAGGGTGGGGCTTTTTTGTCCACCGTTGAGCCGATGCTCATGCCACCCCGCGCCGCAGGGTGGTATACTAGGGGTTATACCTCTAGTGAAACGGTTAGCCGCCCATTGGGCGGGGGAGTATACGCCATGTTGGGTGGTTGGGAATGGATTATCATCCTGATTATCGTGATTGTGCTGTTCGGGCCGGGTCGCCTGACGCGCATCGGTGGTGAGCTGGGCAGCGCGATTACCAATTTCCGCAAGGGGCTGCGTGACGAAAGCTCCAAGGAAATCGAAGGCGGCAAGAAGGACGACCCCGTTAAGCCTGCTTAACCCTTCGCCCGCTTTGCCTCAAGCTGTAGGTCAATCATCCTGCGGTGTTCGACGCCCTGCGGGGCCTTGAGGTTAAAATTGAGCGCCATCCGATTGAACGCCGAAACCTCGGCGTTCAATGATTCTGGCAGCGGCGCACGCGCCTCCAACACAGCGCGCACCCGCCCCAGCAGGCGCTCGCGGCGCTCATCCAGCGCTTTGGCATCGGCCACCCACGACGGCACGAGGTCGTTGTCTTTAAGCAGCTTGTTAGCCATTTTCAGGTCATCAGGGGTATAGGGGTCGTCGTTCAGGTTGAGGCGCTTCCCGGCGTTCTTGAGATGGGATGACCTCCCATCCCCCACAATCTGCTTGGCGAGTTGGTCCGCGAGGGACTCCCAATCGGTCATCGTCCTGTCCTCCTATACTGGACACACCGGTGTTTGTGATAATTTTCACGGGTTTTAACAAATGTGTCAAGCACCCCGGCTGGGATGCGGTGGAAACGAGCATTAAGGCGTGGTCTTAACGCACTGGGTTAGAATGGGGAGATATATCATCATCGCCCCCGCCTAATTCACAACTTCAAAGAGGTGTGCCGCCATGTCCCAATTTTTGACCCACGTCATCTGCCTTGAATGCGGCGCACAGCTCCCCCCGCAGGCCGACCAGCGCACCTGTCCCCAGTGTAATTCCCCGTGGCTGGACGC
>JALONW010000022.1 GCA_025454725.1 Anaerolineae bacterium | reverse complement strand
TTCGGCGCTGGCCGGGATGATGTCGTCGGCGTCGAGGTCGAGCATGATGCGGTAGGGGACTTCCTCGCCGGGTTGCAGCGCATCGTCGGGGCGCAGCGCCAGCCCGCAGGCATCGACCGGCCCGCCGAACCCCTCACCGACCACCTCGCCCTCCGCGTCATAGACGGTGGCGTACAGCACACCCTCAGTCAGTGCGCTGGTCGCGTTCTCGGCCAACGTCAGTGTGCCAGCGGCCATCCACTGGGCTTGGCCGAACAGCCCGACACCTTCGGCCAGTTCTGGCTCGGTCAGTGTCAGGCTGTCAGCGGGGAAGGGGTCTTGGGCGGCCAGCGGCCAGCCGGTCAGGGTGAGCAATAGCAGCAGGGGGACTAGGCGGCGCAGCATACGGGTTTTCCGTTCGGTCATCGTCCGTCAGATGGGGGATTGTTAGTGCCACCCATGATATACGAAACCGGCGCGCCCGCGCAGATTACCAACCTGATGCTAAGGCGTCGCAGTGCTAGACGCTGACTACCATACGGCGGAGCTCATAGCCCCGGATGATGTCCACAAACTTGCGGTCGGGCGCTTTTTCCAGCTTGAGCGTCGGGATTGCCAGCAGTTTCCGCAGGAAGATGTCGGTCTCGCGCAGCGCGACATACGCACCGGGGCAGCGGTGGTCGCCGTCACCGAAACTGAGCATATAGTCCGGCACCTTGGGCTTCATCTCGGCCATCGGGCGGGCCGGGCAGACCGCATCGGGCGAGTCGCCGACCACCGAGGCGTCGGCGTTGGCGGCCACCACGCTGAGCTGCATCCGCGCCCCAGCCGGGATGGTCACCTCGCCATCCGGCGTGTTGAGGGTAATATCGGTCTGGGCGGTTCGGTATAGGTCACCCACCACCGGCTCGAGGCGCAGGATTTCGCCCAGCAGGTTGTAGCGCGCTTCCTCGTCATCGCTCAACATGATGTCGCGCAGTTCTGGGCGCTCCATGATGTGCCACGCCGCCACACAGATAAACTCACGGGTGGTCGCCATGCCCGCCACGCCGAAGACAATCGCCTCGGTCAGCAGGTCGATGTCGGTGTAGCCCAGCGTCAGCAGGTAGCTGAACAGGTCCTCACGCGGCTGCTGGCGGCGCGCCTTGAGCGACGGCTTCACGTCGAGGTGGAAGAAGGCCATCAGGTTCGCCATCATCTTGGTGCGCCCGATGAACGAGCCGCCCTTGCTCAACGAGTTGGAGTTATCGAGGATGCCCGACACGCGTCCCGGCATCCCCGGCAGACGGCTGTCGGTCAGGCCGATGATGCGCGAGGCGACCTGCACCGCCAGCGTCTTGGTCAGTTCGCTCAAGTCGGCGCTGCCTTTAGCCTTCAGCTTGTTGATGAGGTCGTCGCTGAGTTGGTCAATCATCTCGCGGTAGTTGCGGTCCACCGCCGACGGTGTGAAGAACTTGCCGGATTCTTGGCGCATGGCCTTGTGGTCGGGGCCGTCCATGAACAGCACCGGCAAACGCTGGATAACGCCGCCCGACTGGGTGGCGAGGTTGGACATGAAACCGGACTGCTTGGTGAGTTCTGCGCGCAGAATTTGGCGCGCCTCACGGTAGCCGCGCACCAGCCACGTCCCGTCCGGTAGTTGTTCGACCGTGCGGTGTGACTTGGCGGCGGGTTCGGCGGCGCGGCGGTGGTAGGGGCAACCGGCGGCCTCAGCCGCTGCGGCGATGTTTGCGTTCATGATGGGTGCTGCACTCATGTGGGTCTGTACCTCAGTCCTATCGGTCGGGTATTGGTTTTTCAGCGGGATTGCACATAAACTTAGCGTAGTGCATCTCAATGGACGTTCCATGAAGATAAATAGCCGTGATGTCGTTTAGTCAACACATGTTTGTGAAATGTCGAACAAAATAGACCGCCGCGTGGTGCGGACTCGCCGCCTGCTGCGTGGGGCGCTGCTCTCGCTTATCCGCGAGCGCGGCTTTGATGTGATTACCGTGCAGGACATCACCGAGCGCGCCACGCTCAACCGCGCCACTTTCTACCTGCACTACGCCGACAAACACGACCTGCTGCTTCAGGTCATCCGCGAGACGCTGGTCGAGCTGACCGACCTGCCCACGCCGCCCCCCCCGTCAGATGACATGGTGGACGCCGGACAGGTGCGCGAGTTCTTCGTGGCGGTGTTCCAGCACGTCATCGACCACGCCGAGTTCTACCGCGTGATGTTCAGCGCGGCGGGCAGTGGCGACATCACCACCGAAATCTACGGGACGATTCACAAGGTCGGGATGTGGATGCTGGCGCGGTCGGGGGTGCGCGGCTGGCATATCCCGCCGGATGTGGTCATGTCGGGGGTGACGGGGGCGTACCTCGGCATGGTGCGCTGGATGGTGGCACAGCCCACGCTGCCCGACCCCATCACGATGGCCGACCAGTTCACAGCGCTGGTTTTGCCGGGGATTATCGGCGCAATCCAACAGTAGCGGCGCGCTGGCAGACGGGCTAATCGTCCATCTCGTCTTCGCCGTTCTGGTAGAGGTTGACCAGCATGTTGGTCATCATGGTCGAGATGTAGCGCACGGTCGAGATGGCGCGCCCGTAGTTTAGGTGCGTCGGTCCGACTAAGCCGACTGCGCCGGAAAGCTGCCCCGGCTGACCGTAGCGACTCAACACCATCGAGACCTGTGACAGCTCGTCGCGCTTGCCGTCCCCCGCGATGACCACCTGAACATCACCCGCCAGCGGGCCGAGGAACTCCTGCAAAATCATGTTCAGGAATGGTCGTTCCTCGAACACACGCACGACCTGCTGGGCGGCTTCGGCCTGCGGGAAAGAGGGCAGTACCTCGCTTAGGCCGTCGCGGTAGACCGCCCCGCTGCCGCCCACCGACGCCCGTTCGATGACCTCAGCGGCCAATTCCATTACCTCGCGCTCTAGCAGCGGTGCGCTGACAGCTTTCAGGCGCAGGTCATTGGGCGTCAGGTCATAGCACAGCGGGTTCAGCCGCGCCGAGACCTCGGTCAGTGTGGTCTGCGGCACGCTGTCGGCAAGGTTGAGCATCCGCTGGTGGACGCCGCCGCCCTGAAGCACCAGCACCATCAGCACCAGACGCCCCTGCACCGCGATGAGTTCAAGATGTTTGAAGCGCCCGGTCGGCGCGTCTGGCGCGGTGACGAGCGAGGCAGCCTGTGTGCTGCGCGAAAGCATGAACGCGGCCTGCCGCATCCATTGGTCAGAGGCCATCGGCGCGGACTGGATGCGGTCGGTGATGAGCTGGCGCTCGGTGGACGGCAGTTCCGGGCTGTTCAGCAGATGGGCGACGTAGTAGCGGTAGCCCGCCTGCGACGGCACACGCCCTGCCGATGTGTGCGGCGCACTCAGGTAGCCCAATTCTTCCAGCACGGCCATCTCGTTGCGGATGGTGGCCGGGCTGACGCTTAACTCGCTGGCCTCGGCCAACAATTTACTGCTGACCGGCTCGGCCTTGGCGGTATACGTCCGCACAATCTGGGCGAGAATTTGCTCTTGTCGGCGGGTAAGGGGGGGTAAGCTGTTGGCGTCCATAGTTCTGTACAACCCCATTTAGTGATACGTTGACTCTGGGTGGTTTCATGGACTCCATGATACCATGCGGGGATGACAGACCCGTTAGAACCACACCGGCAGGACTAAGGAAAAACCACCATGTCTGACAAGACCATTGAAGTGACGCAAGATAATTTTGAGGCCGAAGTGTTGAACTCGGACACCCCGGTCTTGGTCGATTTCTGGGCGGAGTGGTGCGGCCCGTGCAAGGCCATCGCGCCCATCGTCGATGAGCTGGCCGAGGACTACAGCGGTAAGCTCAAGATTGGCAAATTGGACGCCGACGCCCACCAAGAAGTCCTGATGCGCTATCAGGTCATGGGCATCCCCACCCTGATTCTGTTCAAGCAGGGCGAGCCGGTGGCGCGCATCACCGGGTTCAAGGCCAAGGAAAAGATTGTCAAGGAACTCGTCCCCCACATCGGCTAAGGCCGAGTCGTTAGATGAGATAAAAAAAGCCCCTTCCCGCATGTGCAGGAGGGGGCTTTTGTGTGGATAGACCGAAATCCAGCCTACAGTTCCGGCGTCGTCACCGGCGCGATGACCGGTGGCGCGGGAGACGTGGCGACCACAGCGGGCGAAGTCCCCTTGACCAAGACGCGCTCACTGCCGATGACTTCCGCCGCCCAGCCGACTGTGCCGTCGCTGGTGCGGAGCTGCCACCATGTGAAATCGTCGGCGCTGACCGGCCCGCCGACCACCGTGACCGGCGTCCCGTTGGGCATCAGGACAATGACGCCGCCGGTGGTGCTGGCCTCATTCCGCAGGCGCAGCGCATCGATACGCGCAGTCAGCCGGACATAGGCGCTATCGCCGATTCCGAGTTCACTGCTGATGCTGGGGTCGGGGCTGGTGCTGTCAGTGACTGCGCCAGCGCCGGGCAGGAGCGTGATTTCGTTATCCGCCGATTCGACCGCCCAGCCTTCTGTGCCGTCCGGCAGGCGCAGCCGCCACCACACATAGCCATCGCCTGAAGTTGGTCCCTCCAACAGCGTGACGACCATCCCCGGCGCCGCCTTGCGGACGATAGCAAAGGCCGTCCCCGCGCCGCTGCGGATATTAAGCGAGTCGCCCTCGGTGGTGCGGATAGTGGCCTGCCCGCCGACCGTCAGCGCGGCAGGGGTGGTCGTCTCACCTGCGCCGCCCGACCCCACGCCCGCTGCCAGCGCGCCCCATGTGGTATACGACGGCTCGACGCTGAAATACGGGACGGTCGGATCGCCGCCGCCCACCCACACGACGGTGGGGGAAGTGCCGTCCGTGCCGATCCAGACGGCGGTCTCGGTCTCGCTCAGGTCAATCGTGCCGTCGCGCAGGTTCACGTTGAACAGTGCGGGCGTCGTGCCAATCTGCTGCAGGTAGATAAAGCCGTCACGAGTCCCGGCGGTGTTGTACGGCGCGGGCAGGATGTCCAGCCCGCCGAGGTTTGTCCCACTCCGGTCGAGCAGGCGGTACGTGGTGGTCAAGCCGTCGAATGCGCCGACCAAAATATACGCGCCGTTCATGACGAAGGTCGGGCCATAGAAGCTCAAAATGGCGTCACTGTGGAACGGCGTGAGCAGGCCGGTCGTGCGGGTGAAGTAAGACAGCACGTTCAACTGGCCGAACGGCATCTCCTCCACCGGGGTGGCCGGGAAGCGCGCATCCGTCCCCGCCGAGATGACCTCGCCGGTCGGTGCGAAGATGTCGAGGCCGATGTCACTGTAACCGACGGTCGGCGTGACCGACCCGGCTACCGGGTCCCACAGGAAAGCGTCGAAACCGCCCATGCCGTCCGTCCCGGCGCGCACGGCGGCGAATGCAATCAGCCCATCACTGCGGATGTGCAGGGGCGTCGGTGTGATGCCAAAATCGTTGGGGACGCCAGCAGCGGCGGGGGTGACGCTGGACACCGACGCGACCAGCGAGAAATCGCTCAGGTTGATCAAAACCATATCCCAACCGCCTAACTCCCTGTCCAAGCTGTAGCCAAACACGAGCTGTCCCCCGCTGGGGCTGAAAGCATATTTAGCGCCAAAATCGAAGCTGGTATAGGCCGAGCCGGTCGGGGCGTAGGTGGCGACCACGCTGTTGGTGCGGGCGCTGTAGATGACCAGCGTCGTATTAAACGAAGCGGTCAGACCGGCCATGTAAGCGAAGGTCTCCCCGTCCGGCGAGACGGCGACACTGCTGTACGGATAGGTGTCGAACCCAGCGGGCAGCGGCAGGGTCAGGCGGCTCACCTCACCGCTCTGGTTGACACGCACCATCTCGCCGCTAGTCGATTCATACAGCCACGCTTCGAACGCGCCGGACTGCGCATGGGCGGGCAGCCCAACCGATAACCCCAACAACAGCGTGAAAACCACCCATAAACGTTGCATCATCAACTCCCCAGAGAACGCTCTATAACGGTACACATTAACGCCATTGTACACCGCATCGCCGGACAGGGCTGGGCGTATGGGCGATGCGCCGGGTCATCCGGTACGTTTACCCTAACCTAAACCGGCAAAATTGGTCTTATCGGCCAAAGCATGGTAGATTGTTTTGATATGTCCGTGAGAACCCACGGAGCCATGAATATGGACGCTCTTTTACTCGACGCTTTTCACTCGCTGCAACTTGCGCTTTATACCCGTTTACGCACGCTGAATATTGCCCTGCAAGCCATTTCACACGCCAAGACCGTCGCCACGCCGCAGCCGTCACAGCCCGCCGAGACGGTTGCCTTTGTTCGGCTGCCGGGGGAAGGGCAGGCCGTCGAACGCCTGATTGGGCTGCGCTCTGGCGACCGCATGGACCTCAAGCATCACCCGGTCATTGAGCTGCGCCTGACCGAGTCTTGGCTGGCGCTGGAGCTTATCCTCAACCCACAGGCGTGGTATGACCAGCGCAACTGGTTGGGAAAACTGTCGGTGCGACGCTACCGTGACGAGTTCCACGCGCTGCTGAGTGCGCTTCCCACCTCTATCAAAGTCGGGGCTTGGGTCGGATTGGCACCGAGTGAGCGCGTGCTAACCAGCGACCAGCTCCGCTTCCCAAAGGTGTTTGAGGCGTGGGTGGGGACCTACAGCGACGGGCGCGACTGGCTGCGGATGGGGGTCTGGCACCCAACTTCTGCGCTGGATGACGCAGCCCTGCCTGCGCTGCTGTTCGAGCAGCTCCAAGCGCTGTACACGGTTTACCAGTTCATCGGTTGGACGGGACGCAACGATTTCTACAGCCTATTCCGCCCGCACGGGGATGAACCCAGCGGCGGTGAGGCGGTCTGATAACCGCAGGGTGACAGTCGGGTAGACTGGGGTACGGCGTGTTATGATTTTAGGAATATCATCCAATTTCAGGAGTTGTGGATGTCCAAAATCAGCCGCTATGTCGTCCTGCTGTGTGTGTTCCTGCTGTCGTTCGACCTGACTCGCGCCCAAGACGGCTATCCGTTGGACAATCCGCTGCCGGTGATTGGCCCGGAAAATGCCGCACAGCTCACCCAACTGGCGCAGATTGGTGGGGCGCTGTCCAGCGGCCTCGGCTGGTCGCCTGATGGGCAGGTGTTAGCCGTCGGTCTGACCGACTCGGTGATGCTGTATGACATCACCGATTTCAGCCAGCCCTATTTGACCATCGACGCGCCCGGCTTCAACCGCTTTGAGATGGATGGCGACCGGTTGGTGGTGGTCAGCGGCGGCGACCAACGCTGGGACGCTGAAACCGGCGAGCGTATCCCCGATCCTGCGCTCACCAGCCCCAGTGGTCGGGTGGCGGTGGAGGTATCGCTCGGCGCGGTGACACTGACAAGCGACGGCGTGCCGGTGACACTCCCGATTGCTGAAGGTTTTCGGTTTCATGACCTGATTTTTAGCCCCGACGAAACCCGTGCTATCCTCGTGACCACCGACCTTGAGACGTTGGACGATTTCACACGGGGTAATGATTTTTCGCTGTGGGATGTTGAGACCGGCGCACTGGTCAGCGACTTAGACATCATGCCAGCGACAATGACGCTGGCCGATTTTATGATGGACGGTCAGCGGGTGGTTGTGTTCGTTACGTCGAGCGACTCGTATGGGATTTCCAATGAACTGCGCGTGTGGGACGCCGTGACTGGCGAACTCGTTCCGATGCGACGTGAGCTGTACGACGTCTCGCCGGTGCGCCTGAGCGATGATAAGGAGATATTGGTTTTTCATACTTTGAACAGTAGCGACGGTGAGGGACGCATCGTGGCTTGGTCAGGCCGAGAAATCGGTGAGATCCGGTCGGGGGTATACAACAGCGAAAGCTACGCCCGTTTCGAGTTCACTCTCGATGGGCGCAATATGGTCGTCCAACGTTCGGAATCAGTCTCGGTTTGGGAAGTGGCCAGCCTCACGCCCAGCGAGGAACAGCCCAGTTTGGCCGAACGCTTGGTCATCACGAACCCAGATCAAGCTGCGATGACTGGATTCAGGCTGTGGTCTGGGGGTGTGATCGTCACCAGCGCCAACCGCTTGACGACGTTTTGGGACATTCTGAGCGGTGAAAACCGCTTAACCTATCAAGCCTCAGAGGTTGAGGGGGTCATCGCTATACGCCCCGACTTTACCCAAGTGGTTACACGCCAGCAGGGGGCGCATATCACTATCCGAGATGTACAGACCGGTCAAACCGTCGCCCAGTTTTCGGAGAATGCACAGGTGAATGCCTCATTCACGCACGTCGCCATCTGGGACGGTGGTAAAGTGGTCGTGACGGTCATTGAGACCGGTGAGACGATTGAAATTTCGCCGTCCATCAGCAACGCTGGTTCCGTAATGGAGGTAAACTTTCCTTCGGAACGCGCTTTATTCCGGCAGTGGAACGGCGAACTTGAATCATACGACCTCGTGACTGGGGAAGCGACTCAAGTAGAAAATCCCTCTCAGCCAGAGGTGACGCTTCCCGCGATGTCTTGGGAATTGATTTTCAGCTCCGATGGACAGTTTGCCTCTGCGCTGAGTTTGGGGTGTGATATTGGCGGAGCAGTGGCGACACTTTGGGACGCCAACAGCGGTCAGACGCTGGCTGAGGAAAGTGGTTCGTGCGGTCCCTATTCAGACTTGTTTACGCCCGATGGCCAGTGGTGGGTCGTCGGCACTGACGCTGGCTTTTCGCTGTACGATTTAGACGCTCTGCCCCAAGACTCTGTGGCGCAGCAGCCCACGGTTGCGGTCCATTCACCCGACATTGGTCGGGTCTATGATTTAACTTTCAGCGCAGACGGGCAGACGTTGGCGGCGCTGACGAATGATTTTTCCACCACCAACATCAAGGTTTATCGGTTTGCCGACCTGTTGGCGCACACCGAAGACAGCCCCGCGCAGCCGCTGTTGGATGTCGTTGTCCTCAGCCAACAACCCATGAGCCTGAGTCCAGACGGGCGTTGGTTGGTTACACGAGAAGCGCTGTTCGAAGTCGCCAGTGGCACAGCTTATCCGCGCCCCGTGGGTAATAGGGTGGCGTTCAGTTCAGATGGAACCCTAGCCGCCTTTGCCGATAACGGCGTGGTGTTCTTGGTCGATCTGACCGATGAGCCGACACTGCTCCACAGTTTGCCGATCGTGGGACCGTCATTTGTGGGCTTCAGCCCAGACGGGACGCGCCTCTACGCCGCAGATCGCGGGCGCGTGCGGGTGTTCGGCGTCCCGCCGGGCTGAGAAGTCAAAACCGAGGGCGACCATTTTACCCAAGCAGTTAAAATGGTCGCTGTGATTTTCCCGTGTGCGCTCTGAGTCTAATCCTCGTCGAACGGGAATAAATCGTCGTCGTCCGCGCTTTGAGTGCTGGCGTCGTTTGCGGCTTTCGCTGCTTTTTCCGCGTCGGCGGCGGCGAGAATTTCTTCCAGCACTTCCAGCGGGGTTTTCTCCCTCGGCTTGTCCTCATCCGCTGACGCGATACCGTCCGTGTTCGCGGCGTCGGCGACATTATTCACGTTGGCCGCGTTGTCAGAAGCGGCGCGGCGGCGTGCCATGAAGTCACCAAACGACTCACGGAGCGGCTTTTCTGGCTCAGGGATTTTCAGGCTGGGGTCGGCGGGTTCGGGTTTGCGCTCGTAGCGCGCCTTAATCTCCGCCTCGACTGCCTCGGCGTCCATGCCATAGCGCTCACGGGTGGCGGCGCGGATGCGCTCGGCTTGTTCGAGGTCGGCTTGGCTGGGCATCGGGCGCGTATAAACCAGACACGGCGGCACGGGGTCGCCGTGGTCGGCCAGCTTGAGCGCGACCTGATAGGCGGGCAGGTTCATCAGGTCATCGGCGCTGAAGACCGGGTACATCTCGCGCTCCATCACGCCCGCATCCTCGATGCCGACGCGGAACGCGCCAATCGTCCCGGCATTGCCGAAGATGGCTTGGCGCGTCGCCAAATCCACCTGTGTGACGAATTGATTCGCCAGCGTGAGCGACAGGCCGTATTTGCGACCCTCGGCCAGCGCGGTTTGCAGCGCGGGCGTCTTGAAGTTGTGAAACTCGTCCACGTACAGGCAAAATAGGTGACGGTCGGCCTGCTGTTGATTGGCGCGAGTGAAGGCGGCCAGCAGAATCTGCGGGAGCAGCAGCAGCCCGATAAATTGGGCGTTGTCCTGCCCAATATACCCCTTCGACAGGTTGACGATCAGGATTTTGCGCTCGTCCATAATATGGCGGAAATCGAGGGTTTTGGCGCTGCGCGTGACGGCGTGCCGCACGGTCTGATCGACCAAAAAGTGCGCGAACTTGCTGGTCAGCCAATCCATGATCTCGCTGCGCGTGTGGCTGTTCATCTCCGCCACGACGTTGTCGTAGAGGGTACGAACGACCGGATTTTTGACGTATTTAATCGCCTCGCGGGCGAAATCACGCTCTGACAGCGCCCGGACGACCTCATGCAGCGTGGGGTTTTCCAGCGCGAAAGCCATCGTCATGGCGACCATCACCATCTGCTCGAAGCGCGGGCCGATGATGCCTAGGCGCGTTGGGTCGTAAAGTTGAATCAGCAGCGCGATGAACTCACGGATGACGCTGTCCTGCTGGCGGGCGTCTTTGGCGGCCATAATGTTGAAGCCGACCGTGTGGTCTTGGTCGCCGAGGTCAAAATAAATCACGTCGGCGGCGCGTTCGGGCGGAATCCGCAGCAGCAGGTCTTGGGCGGCGTCGCCGTGCGGGTCGATGAACGCGACACCATGCCCGGCGCGCATGTCCTGAATCGCCATGTTGACCATCATGGTGGTCTTGCCGACACCGGTTTTTCCCGCCAGATAGGCGTGACGGCTGCGCGCTGAGTCGGGCAGCACAACCTCAGCCATGCGCTGAGAATCGCCCGCCATGACCGCATCACCCAGCACCACACCGTGACCGCTGGCGGTCGGCTGGCGCAGCGGGGCATGTTTCCCGCGATTAAAGGTGATTCCCGGCAGTCCGGCGACGGTCGGCAGCGGCGGGCTGGTGACCATCAGCGTCTCGGAGGCGGTAAATACGTCGCGGATGCGGCGCAGCGGCGAGGGCGCGAGGCTCTGCGCCCAGCGCGGGGAATACGGCGCGCTGAGGATGTCTTGACCGTCACACAGCGCGACGCTGCACGCCACCGCCTCATATTTCAGCGGGCCGAACAGCGTCTTGCCGACTTGATGCGCCAGCGGCATCAAATCCAGCGCGCCGCTGGTGACGACCTGTACGCGCACCTCGTACAGCCCGTCGGACGCTTGGCTCATGAAGTCGGTGTAACGCGACCCCGAACCGGTCATGCGCTCGCTGAGGAATTGGCGGCGCATGGCGTCCTCCATCTCCTTGTGATAATCGCCCTGCGAACTGCTGCTCGACGGCGTCCAGACCCCGGCGGATTCGGCGGCGGCCTGCCGTTCGGCGGGCGTGATTTCGGTCGGCGTACACTGGATGTCGATGACGACCGGGGCGGGGCTGGCGGCCAGCAAGCCCATCAGGTCACTGCCGCCGCTCATGCGCGCCAGCGCGTTGCGGACGTAGACGGCGCTGTCTTCCAGCATAAAATGGGTCTCACGCCGGACGACCGCCATCGCGCTCACGGCCTCGGCAGGCAGCGCCGCCCACCCCTCGTCCAACGCATCACGGATGGGCGCAAATAACAGACCCGACGCCAGCGCGGGCATCTGTCCGCCCAGCAGCGCCGCCCATGCCGCGCCCGCCTCTTGCGCGGTGTCGGAATCATTAGCCTCGGCCTGTCCGACCACAACGACCCGTACTTTATTCCTATTCTCAATCAAGCGGACGCGCAGGCGCATCTGCACGTCATAACCGTAGCGGTTTTGACCGATGTCCTGCGCCACGCGCAGCCCATCCAGCACGCCCAGCCAACCGTGCAACACGGCGCTGGCGTCGCTTACACTGCGCGCCCCGCGCAGTTCAAAGGCGAAGGTGGCGCGGTGGAGGTCGGCCTCGCCCATCTCCGACGCGACGGCGCGCACGGTCAGGGGGATGTCTGGGTGAGGCATGGGGGTGAGGTCTGGTGTCTTCATGGAGGAGATATCCAATCCAGTTTATAGGTGAAGGTTAATGCCACCTTCCCATCATACACCGGTTTTTAAGGGCGATAACATCTCTCCCCTATTTTTTAGGTGAGGGATTGTGTCTCCCAACGGCCACCGGTAGACAGGGCATACCCTGTCCGTACAGCAACTGATCGGCGTATTTACTCCTCGGTGAGCGATTGATACGCACGCCGCCAACCTTGCACAGCCGGGTGATCGTGGTAAGAGGGGAGGCTGTCCGCAATCGCCAAACACCGCTCGAAATAGATTTTGGCTTGTGGGATGTCGCCGCTGTCGCGGTACATACGCCCCATATTGACATAGGTATTCATCAAGCCAACTCTATCGCCAATCGACTCGTAGAGGGTCAGCGCCCGCCCATAGAACCCGCGCGCGCCCGCCAAATCAGCCTCGCGCAGCGCCAAGTCGCCTAGCGCCCGAAGCGTATTGGCCTGTCCCAGCCGAGCGCCAATGCCCTCGTAGATGGTCAGCGCCCGACCATACGCCTCGCCTGCGGCAACCAAATCAGCCTCGCGCAGCGCCAAGTCGCCCAGTGCCAGAAGCGTATTGGCCTGCCCAAGCCGAAAGTCGATGGCCTTGTACATGGGCAGAGTCCGCCCGTAGGCCGCCCGGGCGGCAGCCAAATCATCCTCACGCACAGCCAAGTCGCCCAGCGCCAGAAGTGTATTGGCCTGCCCAAGCCGATTGCCAATCGCCTCGTAGATGGGCATTGCCCGCCCATAGGCCTCGCGGGCGGCGGCCCAATCAGTCTCGTCCAGCGCCAAGTCCCCCAGCCTCCGAAGCGTATTGGCTTGTCCCAGACGAGCGCCAATGCCCTCGTAGATGGGCAGCGCCCGCCCGTAGGCCTCACGGGCGGCAGCTAAATCAGCCTCACGCAGTGCCAAGTCGCCCAGCGCCTGAAGTGTATTGGCCTGACCCAGACGATGGCCAATCGCCTCAAACATGGTTAGCGCCCGCCCGTAGGCCTCACGGGCAGCAGTCAAATCAGCCTCGCGCAACGCCAAGCCACCCAGTCCAAAAAGCGTATTGGCCTGCCCCTGTTGATAGCGGATACATTCGGCGGCAGTTAAGGCGGCTTCTAGCAGTGAACGGTAAGTGATCGTGTGGTAATTACGGTAGTAGTTATCTAAACGGTTCAAGAGGTCGCAGGCGCGCTCCGGGTCATGGACGAAACCCCACATCAGCGATTCGCGCAAGTTTTCAAGGTCGGGGGTGATGCTGAGAAGATAATCTGCATCGGTATTATCCCGCCCCTCGCTATGGAAGCGCTCATAAAACGCAAAATGGCGGCGCTGGGCGTCGTCCAGTTCCCCGGCCTCGGTTAGTAGGGCGCGGGCGTAAGCGCTCAGCACGCGGTGCTGGCTGTAGCGTCCGGTCTGCTCGCTCGGTTCCAGCAAACCCGCACCTTCCAACGCTTTGAGTGGGGCGCGGGCGTCGTCCTCGTCGGCATCGCCCCACAGCCCGGCCAGCGCCGCCCGGTCAAACGTGCCGTCCAGCGCGAACACGCCCAGCGCCCGGAAGCGCCGCCGCAGGTCATCGGTCAGCGCGTCGTAGCTCAGGCTCAACGACAGCGCGAGGTTCTGGTCTTTGTCTTTTTCGTCCACCGCCAAATCCTTGAATGGTTCGGTCTCGGCGCGTTTTTTCAGCAGGCGCAGCATGTCGGCAGGCGAGTCGGCGTAGCCCCCCGCGATTTGGGCGGCGCTCAGTGCCACCGCCAGCGTATAGCCGTCAAGGAAGTCAGTAATCGCTCGGCTGTCGGGGTCGCTCGGGTCGCCGCCGGTGCGCTCGGCAATCAGGCGCGCTCCTTCGTCGGGCGTCAGCGCGTTCAGCTTGATGTCCGCGCCCTGCACGTCGCGTGCCAGTTTGCCGCTGCGGGTGGTGATCAGCAGGCGGCAGCCCGTCCCATGAACGGGGAATTTGGCGACGATTTTGGGGTCCCACACGTCATCCAGCACCACCAGCGCCCGTTTGGTCTTGAGCAGCGCGCTCAAGCGGATGACGCCGTTTTCATCGGTGTAGTTCTGACGGTCGTCGCCGAAATGTTCGCCCAGCGCGGCCTGTAGGCTGGTCACGGTGGGCGTCTGCCCGACCTCCAGCCACACCACCCCGTCATAAAAGTGGCGTCGGATGTGGCAGTCGTGCGCCAGTTCTGCCGCCAGCGTGCTTTTACCGATGCCGCCCATCCCATATACAGCCACGGCGCTGGGGTCGAGGGTTTTCTTCTCCGGCGCGCTGATGACGGTGGTCTGGATGGCGTCGGCTTTCAGCGCGTCGAACGCCGCGCCGTACACCCCCTCACGGGTGATGTGGGCTTTGGGCAGCGACTTAACGCCGTAGGTCTGACCGATGGGCGCGTCCTCGTTCAGGCGCTTGGCGAGATCAAAGAGTGAGAGGTTTTCGTCCCGCGACGGGCGGCAGTCAATCGCGTTCACGCCGCTGAAGCCGGTCACGTCGCCGGGGATGATGTTGTAGTCCCCAGCGCGCAGAATCACCGTGATCGGCTTGCACAGGCTGAGGGCGAACCGCCACTCGGCGCGCACGTAGTCCGACTTTACCGCGCCCGGCCCGACCACCAGCACAAATCGGTCACACGGGCGGATGGCGTCTTCGATTTCTTTGGTGAACACCTCGCCGCGTGACGGGAGCGAGACGCGATCCCACCACACGTCTAAACCGGCGGCGTCCAAAAATCGGTACAGCCGCCGCATGAACGATTTCGAGGCGTCGTCGTAGTCTTTGTCATCATCGGCGCGGGCGTAGCTGAGGAATACGCGGATTTGGGTCGGGTCGGAGGGAGTCATCAGGTTTCACTTGGGGATTTTCTGTGCAGACGCCGTGCCGAGTATAGCGGGGAAACCACCCTCAGCCAAAAAAGCCTCAGCCTTGCCGTTTTGTACAAGACCGGTTTGAGCGTCTGGTTTATGCTGATGATATTGACCGCACCACCACACAAAAGGCCATCCAATCATCATGACGACCCAACCTGAGCAGCACGATTTGACCTTCGTCCGCGTTTTCGATGCCCCGGTCGAAGCCGTCTGGAAGGCGTGGAGCGACTCTGAGTCGGTGAAGCAGTGGTGGGGGCCGGACGGCTTCACCGCGCCCATGGCGACCATCGACTTCCGCGAGGGCGGCACATCCCATCTGTGCATGAGTCACCCGCAGTTTGGCGACAATTACAGCCTGTGGCAGTACCAAACCATCGAGCCGCTGCGCCGCATTGATTTCATCCATAATCTGGCGGACAAAGACGGCAACCGGGTTGACCCTGCGTCGGTCGGGATGCCGCCCGATTTCCCCGCCGACCAGCGCCAATCGATCCTGTTCAAGTCGCTGGGCGACCATCAAACTGAGCTGACCGTCATCGAATACGGTTGGACGGTCGGCCAGATGATGGAAATGTCGCGCATGGGAATGGAACAGTGCCTCGACAAAATGGCCGTACTGCTGGCGCGGGGGTAGGCTGTCCCTACACCGCCCCCGGCTCACGCTGGCGTTGCGTGAGCGCCATCCCGACCCGACCGACCGCCACGTTAAACGCCAATTTCGCCCGCCGTTTGAGCGTTACACCACCGTGTGTTTGCGCCCGATGGAGCGCCACACTGCTGACCATCCAGCGCGTGGCGAAGCTGTAGAAGCGGCGGCTGTAGCGCCCCGCGACCGTTAAATCGCGGTCGGTGCGCGCATCCCACGGCTTATGCGTCACGATGCTGGACTCGACCTCGGTATAAAACGGCGTCCCCTTGATTGGGTAGGCGACCGTCGTCAAGAATAAATCCGGGTTGGCGATTTTAAGGTGTTCGGTCGTCTCGATGATGTCGTCGATGGTCTCGCCGGGGTAGCCCAGCATGATGAACATCCCGGCTTGGATGCCGTACTTCTGTAAGAGGTGGGTTTTGGCGCGCACGTCGGCCACATCCACCTTGCGGTCCATCGCGTCAATCACGCGCTGGCTGCCGGATTCACTCCCGTTCCAGATGCGGAAACAGCCCATCTCGGCCATGAGCTGGACGACCGGCTCGGTCAGCCGGTCGGCGCGGCTGATGGACTCGAACGGGATTTTGACCCCGCGCTCGGCCAGCGCGTCGGCATAGGCGCGCAGCCAGCGGTGGTTCATCGCGAACACGTCATCGGCGTACCAGATTAGGTCGGGATTGTAGACCTCTTTCAAGTGCAGTAATTCGTCGGCGGCCTCGTCCGGGCGGCGGCGGCGGTGGCTGTTGCCGTAGACGCTGTGGCTGCACCATTTGCAGGTGTACGGACAGCCGCGTGCGTGAATCACGCTCATCGATGAGGTGCCGTGGTGGGTTTTCCATGCGTTTAAATAAGCGCGGATGTCGATGGCCTCACGGTCGGGCCACGGCAGCGCCGACAGGTCTTTAATCATCTCGCGGGCGTCGGTCTCGACCAGCGCCCCGTCGTCGTCCAAAAACGCGATGCCGAGGATGTCGCGCAGGCCGCGCCGACCGTGGGCAATCAGCGACGCCGACACCGCCTCCATCGTCAGCTCACCCTCACCGACTACAATCACATCCGCGCCGGCCTTGAGGTAATCCTCGGCGTAGTAAGGGGGTTCTGGCCCGCCCAACACCACCCACGCGCCGGATTCCTTCGCCACCTTCGCCAGCTTGAGCGCGTTGAACTTGGTCATCAGGTTGACGTAAATGCCAACCACCGACGGTTTTTCGGTCGCCAGCGCGGCGGGGAAATGGTCCAGCCCTTGGAAGGTCGCGTCATAAACGGCGACGCTGAATCCCTGCTGTTTGAGGTAGGCTGAGAGCGACAGCACCCCCAGCGGCGGGTAAGGCTTCATCACCTGCCGCTCGTGCGGGTCATCATCAATGCTGTAGGCGTGTACGAGGAGGATGTCAGTCATGGGGTGAATACTCTACTCAACTAAAAGGGATGGGGAGAGGTCTTGGGTGGCGTGTGCTGCGCCCTATATTCAATTTGATAAACGAATACAGATTTAACTTTCGGCGGACGCGCCGTTGCGCGTCCCTACAAATCGGGTCGGGCTGTAGGGACGCCCAACGGGGCGTCCGTGACGGAACAACCTGAATCTCAGTATTGTGAGGGTGTTTGCAAATACGGACAGCACAGGTGCTGTCCCTACAGGACGGATAATCCTACGCCATTTTCATCTGTGCGCGGGAGGATTTACCCCTGTAGGGACAGGGCCTGCCCTGTCCTCGCTGTTCGTCCGGCTGCGAAATGACTTCTATCTGGGCGGATATGCTCCCAAACAATCAGCCCATAGTGTACCGCAAACCGGTGTTTGGCGGATGAGAAAACCCATATCCCGCCCCGCGAAAAAAAGCCATTACCGGTGTGCGGTGGTGCTACCGGGGGTAAACATTCTCTGCTACGGTGGGTCTATCGATAGACCCAAAATAAGGAGGCGCGCAGCCATGCCGACTGTCACCAGCATCACCATCCAGACCACGCCGTCCGACCGCGACGCCCAGCCGCCGCGTTTCAGCCGCACACCCGTCCCCCACATCGAACTGGTAGCCGGTCACGGCATCCAAGGCGACCTCAAGACCGGGAAGAACCCAGACCGCCAAATTAACCTGATGAGCGCCGAGACGCTGGCGCAGTTGGCGACCGAAGGCTTCTCGACCGCGCCGGGACAGATGGGTGAACAGATGGTGGTATCGGGGCTGGACTTGGACGCGCTCCAGCCGGGCGACCGGCTGCGGCTGGGGACGGCGCTGGTCGAAATCCACAGCCCCCGGCGCGGCTGCTCACGCTTCGAGGCCATACAGGGGCTGTCGCCCAAGCTGGCCGCTGGCCGCATGGGTCAGATGGCCTTCGTCGTCGAGTCCGGCGCGGTCTCGGTGGGGGACGCGGTGAGCATCGCAGCGGGCGAGACCGTCTAGCGGCCTCCCAGCCCTCATCTTGACAAACCGCCCTGCCGACCGTTACCCTGAATGTAACCATTAGACCTGATTGGGGTGCGCCTACCGCCCGGATGCGCGGCGCACAATGGGGGAAGACCGGTGAAAGTCCGGCGCTGTCCCGCAACGGTAAAGGTGTTGTGCTGACCCTAAAAATCAGCCCACACCAAGCCCGATTACCCGCCCCAATCATCACCGTGGCCGACCTTCGAGGCAAAGGGGCGGGCGGGGAGCATGTGGGCGTGTTTTGCGCCCCAATATTGACTCCCGCACGCACAGCGTGTGGGCGTTTTTGTTTTTAGCGCCCGGTTGCTGTGCGATGTCCCTCTGTTTTGGCGGTCTTTTGTACCCCATCACCCCGTAGGAGGGACTTTTCGCCATGCACCGTATCATTTTCACCCTGTTGGCCGCCCTAATGCTGATGGTCGCCCCCGTCAGCGCACAGGAGGCCGTCGCCAATCTCGCCGAGTGCGTCACCGAGTACGACGCCGAGGCCGATTACTTCCCCGCCCAAACCGAGGTCGAGTACGCAGACGGCTTCACCGTCGAATACTTCGCCAACTACAAGGTCGTCACCGTCACCCGCCCGTTCCCCGGCGCGTCTGAAGATGACTTGTATCAGTACGTGCTGGTGCAGTGCGGCACACCCGCCCCGGAAGGCTTCGACGACGCAACGGTCGTCGAGGTCCCGCTCGACAGCGCCATCGCACTTTCGACCACTTACCTCCCGCACTTCACCACCCTCGGCCTGCTTGATGCGCTGATTGGCGTGGACGGCGGCCTGTACATCAACACGCCTGAAGTGGTCGAGAAGTATACGGCGGGCGACCTGATTGAGGTCGGTTACGGCTCGGATGTTAACGTTGAGGTCGTGCTGGACAGCGGC
>JALONW010000291.1 GCA_025454725.1 Anaerolineae bacterium | reverse complement strand
AAAGTTTCTGGAAAGACGACACGCGGGCGCGCAAGCGTCGCCCCTACTCCACGATGATGACCCCGACCGCCGCTGGGATGACGCGCACGCCGTCGGCGGGAATCTGTGCGCCGGTGATGATGGCCTGCGGCTGCACGTCCGCCGTGCCGGGGGGCAGGCCGGTCACATCGACCGTCACCGCCACATCTTCCGGTTCCAGCGCGTCGAGGATGGGTTGTGGGCCGGTCAAAATGACCGAAACACGGCTGGGGATGACACGCACCTCGCCAGTACTGCCGACCACCTGCACCGGCACACCGTCGAATTGGCGCTGGGCGACCCGCGCCTCAATCACAACACTGACCTCGATAATCTGACCCTCAAGGATGGTGAGGGTTCCGGCGGGCAGGCTGTCAGGCAGTTCGACGGCCACCTGTTCAGTAAAGCTGGCCGTCCGTCCGCTGAGGTCAATCTCAACCGTATCGAGGATTTCGGGCAGCAGCGCCAACAGCGCGGGCGAACCGCGCACCGTGGCAGTCTCCGGCGCGAAGTTATCGAGGCGAGCGACGTAACCCGCCGGTACGCTGTCATAATCAATCTGTGGGCTGACTGGCACAGCCAATACGTCCTCGCGCTGGCGGATTTCCACAGCAACCGCGACCGTGGACTGCGACAGCGCCACATCGCTGACGGCCACGCCGTTGACATCGACCGGGATGAGTGTTACCTCATCAGTGAAGCTGGCGCGGGCTTGGTTGAGGTCGATGCGCGCCAAAAGCCGGTCTACCGCCTCGACCTGCGCCAGCGTCCCGCTGATGAGGATTTGGGTCTGCTCCGGCGTGCTGCCGACATGCACAAAGCCGGTCGGCGTGTCAGTCAGCACCTCGACCAATACCGGTTTCTGGCGCGCCTGCCGCTGTTCGAGCGTGACGGTAAGCTGCGCCGGACGGGTATCGACCACGGCGCGGCGAGCGGTGGTCACTTCCAATGGGACGGCGTGCGTGCCGGGCGCGAGGTTGCTCCAGTCGGCGCGGACGGTGATGTCTTCGGCGGTGAACAGTTGCAGCACGGACTCACGGGCGCGCACATTGACCGTGACGGTGCGGCGCAGCCCGGCGCGGTTGGTCAGAATCATGGCGTCGTTTTCCACCGTCTGGATGGGGACGTTGTTAAAGACCGCCACGCGCACCGGGTCGGCCTGAAGGGTGGCAATCACCCACACGAAGAATGCCAGCGCCAGCGCCGCCCCAAACCATACTGCATCCGATGAAACCCGCCGCATGTCTTTCCTTCCTCTAAGGCAGCCGTTAGGCCGCCCGCCCTGTGCGCCCCAGCCAAACACTGACCCGGTTGCGCGCCCGTGACAGCAACCCGCCACGGGTCGGCGCGTCCGGCGCGAAGAAACCTTCCAGCAGCGGGCGGAGCTTGTCGATGTCGATGCGTGTAATCATGCGCCCGCCGTGGGTGATGGCGATGCGCCCGGTCTCCTCGCTGACCAAGACACACACCGCGTCGCTGACCTCACTGATGCCCAGCGCGGCGCGGTGGCGCGTCCCCATCTTGCGGTTGGGCATGTTGCGGCTGGCGGTCAGCGGCAGCACCGCGCCCGCCGACGCCAAGCGCCCCGCCCGGTTGATGATGACCGCACCGTCGTGCAGTTCCGTTTTCGGCCAAAAGATGGTCAATAGGAGCTGGGACGTAACCTCGGCGTCCAGTGGGATACCGGTGCGGATGAAATCGCTTAGCGTGTTGTCGCGCTCCAGCACCATCAGCGCACCGTGGCGGCGCTCACTCAGCTTCTCGGCGGCCTGCGCAATTTCGTCGATGAGCTGGCTGCGGGCGTCATCGACCCGCGCCGTCCCGTTGAAGATGCTGCCGCGTCCAAGCTGTTCCAGCGCCCGGCGCAGTTCCGGCTGGAAGATGATGGGGATGGCGACCGCCAGCACCGTGAGCAGGTTATTCAGCACCCACCCCAGCGCTTGGAAGGCGAATACTTGGCTGAGGAGGACCATCCCGACCAGCAGCGCCAGCGTCCCGCGCAGCAGCGCGACCGCCTGCGTCCCTCGGAACAGCATACTGACGCCGTAGAACAGCGCGGCGACGATGAAGATGTCTACCAGCGCCGCTAGGTTAAAGTTCTCCAGCGCCCATAATAGGTCCAAAGCAGCCTACCCCTCCAACTGCGTCAGCAGTGCAAGGTACTGCTCGATGTTGGGCGGCTCCATCTTGATAATCTGCTTGATGGTGACAGCTGCGTCGGCGTTCAGCCCGGCCTTGAGCTGGAGTTCACCCAGCGAGTCGAGCTGGCGCAGGGCATCTTCCTTGCGCCCCATCTGCCGGTAGATGCCTGCCAAACGAGAGCGCAGCCCAATCTCGCTGGGATACAGCCGCACCAGTTCCTCCAAGGTCTTCACAATGGGTGTTACCTGACGCTGTTTGGCGTACATGCCCAAGAGTGTGTCGAGGCGGCGCATGGCCTCGACCGGGCTGTTTTGGTTGAGCAGGATTTCGGTGAGCTGGCGGTAGGCGCGCTCGTCCTCTGGGTTCAGCTCCAAAATTTCCTCATAGAGGCGCATGGCGCGGCGCGCATCGAGGCGGCTGACATCGATATCGGCGATAGCGTGCTTGATGGTCAAGATGTCGCCGCGTGAGCCGCCGCGCCGGGCGATACCCTCGGCCACAACGTAAGACTCACGTGCGCCATCCACGTTGCCGAGCTGTTTGTAAGTCTGCCCAAGCTGGATGTAGTGGGTCAGCGCTTCGTCGGTTCGCCCCTGATATTCCAGCACGCTGATGAGTTCTTGGCGGATGGCGGTGTCCAGCGGGGCCATGTCGAGGACCTCGCTCAACACCGAGGCGGCGCGGTCATACTCCTCGCGGATGAGGTAAACCCGCGCCACGATATAATATTTGTTGATGGCCTGCCGCAGGCGCCCCTCTTTGACCATAATCTCGGCCATGCGGACGTGGGCGGGCAGGTAGTTGGGCGCTTGCTCGACGGCTTGGTGCGCCTCGTCCATGGCTAGCACCAGCCGCCCCTCGCGGATGTAGCGGTCAATGCGGGCGATGGTATCGGCCAGTTCGTCACCGCCCTCGCTGCCGAGGAACTCCTCGATGCCGCTTGCGCCGCCGATGCCGCCAATCTCGTTGAGGTGCTGGCGCAGGTCTACCACCCGCTGCGGCCAATCCTCGCCGGTCAGGGTGCGGATGAAGCGGTCATTGATGCTCTGGAGCGCGTCCGGCGCACTGTCGGAAAGCGCCTCTAGCAGGCTGCCGTAGACCTGTGCAATCTCCTGTGGGCTGGCCGTGCCGCGCTCACCTTCGACCGACTGTAGGCACTGGATGAGGTAGCGGTTGGCCTGCTTGTGCTTGCCCAGCTTGGCGTAGGCCATCCCCAGCGCGTGCATCGCCCCGGCAGAGAGTGACGGCTCGACCAGCGCGTCGCCGAGGTAGCGGACGGCCTCGTCCGGCTGGTCCTGAAGCACCAACATCCCGCCGAGGTTCATCTTAAGCGCAGGATGGGGCAGCGCCTTGACCGCCCGCAGGTAAGCCGCGGACGCTGCGGTATAGTCGCTCCTGCGCTGGGCCTCCATCGCGGCCAGCGCGTCAGAGCCGGTGGCGTCGAGCAAACCCTGTTCCAGTACATAGGCCGCCAACAGGTTGAGCGCATGGTTCAGCGCGTCGCCCAACGGCCCCAGCGCGTCGCCGGTGTTGGTGTCTTCTGCGCCGCCTTCCTCGTCCATGAAGGAAAAATCTGAGTCGAGGCGTTTGACGGGTGCGGCTCCGCGCCGCCCGTTCTCGTCCTGCGGGGGCAGCAGTTCACCGCCGGAGCGCAGCGCGGCCATCATGTTGAGCGCCTGCGGGTCTCTGGGCTTGATGGCGATAGCACGCTCGATGGCCTTAACGCCCTTCTCGATGTCGCCGCTGCGCCCGTAGTAGAAGCCCAGCATCAGGTACTGGAAGAAGGCCTTCGGTTTTTGCTCTTGGTGTTCATAGGCGCGGGCCAGTTTGCCGTGGATGGCGACCATCCCCGGCGTCAGCTCAATGGCGCGCTCCCATGCACCAATGGCCTTGTCCACATCACGCTGCTTGAGGAACAGGTCGGCCACCCGGACATAGCGCTGCGACGCCTCCTTCAGGTTGCCCATCTGCTCCAGCACGTCCGCCGACCGTTCCAGCGGCTCTGGCTCTTCAGGCATCAGCGCGATGGCGCGGTCATAAACGCGGATGGCCTCGCCCAGCCGTTCGGCGCGCAGCAGCGATAGGCCGAGGTTAATGTGCGCCTCAAAGTCCTCGTTAAACTCCTGAAGCGCCAGCGAGTAATAGCGGATGGCAGAGTCCCAGTTCTGCTCCCACGCCGCGTCGTACCCCGCCGTCATATAGGTCTGGTATGCTTGTTGGTTGCCGGCCATGATGTCTATATCGTTCCTTCATCCGCTTCTGACTGCGACGGGGTGTACGGGGGTATGGGGTTAAGCGCCGCCCAACAGCCGGGCGAGGATGGCCTTCTGCGCGTGCAGCCGGTTGTGTGCCTGTTGGAACACAATCGACTGTGGGCCATCCATCATCTCGTCGGTAATTTCCTTGCCCCGGTAGGCTGGGAGGTCGTGCATCGTCACCGCGCCGGGGTTCGCCAGCGCCAGCAGCTCGGCGTTGACCTGATAGCCCGCAAAAGTGGCGATGCGCTCGGCGGCCTCCTCCTCCTGCCCCATGCTAATCCATGTGTCGGTATAGAGGATGTCTGCACCCTGCGCGGCCTCCTCGGGCGCGGTCACCTCGCTGAAGGTGGTCAGGTTGCGCTGGACGATGGGTGCGGCGGCGTCCTTGACCTTCTGCGGCAGGGTGTAGCCCGCTGGCGCAGCGATGGCGAAATCAAGGCCGAAGTGCGCGCACATCAGCAGCAGTGAGGACGCGACGTTGTTCCCATCCCCAATATACGCCAATTTTAGTCCCTGTGTGCGGCCAAAATGCTCGCGGATAGCCATTACGTCGGCCATCGCTTGGCACGGGTGGCGCTCGTCGCTCAGGCCGTTGATGACCGGGACCGACGCCCAGCGGGCGATTTCCAGCACGTCCTCATGGCCGAACACTCGCGCCATAATGCCATGCACCATGCCGTTGAGGACGCGAGTCACATCTGAAATCGACTCACGCTTGCCCAGCCCAATTTCGCTGGGGCCGAGGTAGAGCGCCGAGCCGCCGAGGTGCTGCATCCCGACATCGAAGCTCACCCGCGTCCGCAGCGAGGGCTTCTGGAAAATCATGGCAAGCACCTTACCCTTGAGGATGGGGCGGTTACCGCCGTCCGCGTACTCGCGCCTGAGTTCTATGGCAGGTGGGGATATTATACCGTCGTCAATACGGGGAGTATAACACACCACGGGGCGCTTTTGGCACGCGGCGGCCTGCCCCTTGACACCAGTGGCAAGTCCGCTACAATGATGTCGTTCGCCATTCCACAGTAGCTCAACGGCAGAGCAATCGGCTGTTAACCGATGGGTTGTTGGTTCGAATCCAACCTGTGGAGACTGATAGGACATCTCTCGAACTTAGTTCGGGGGGAACGCCGGGGGAAATTTCCCCGGCGTTTTTTGTTGCCTTTCGCCCACGCTTCACCGTTTTCTCAATACACGGTTTCTCACGTCTGATGCCGTCTACGAGTGTATTGAGATAGCCAAACGGTGTACGCAGTTCCAAGCTTACCTGACCGTCATCATCCACGACGACTCTTTCAACCACTTGACGCAGCAGTTCTTTTTGATGACTGCGTTCAAGCTGATTATATAGTGTTCCTATCTTCGCGATAATTTCCAGCGCCAAGTCCAAGTTATTGACATGAACCTGCTGTTCGTGCTTCATCGTTTCGAGCGTTCGTTGAATAGTTTTTCGGCGATCCTGCCATTCCGTCCACATCCCGTCCCA
>JALONW010000290.1 GCA_025454725.1 Anaerolineae bacterium | reverse complement strand
GCGAACTGGGACAAGGTGGAGAAAGCCGCAAACGGCTACGACGAGACCGAGCAGCCGTATGTGGTCGGTTCAGCGGAAGGCGGCCCCTATACCGTCAACCACACCGTCCTCAACTGGCGAGACGTGCTGGTGACGGGGACCAACATCGCCAACGGTGCGACCGATGTCGCGCTGGACTCGGTCTTCACCGCCACATTCAACAAGGACATCAACCAGAGCGCGACCTTCACGGTGCTAGACAGCACGACGACCGCTGTGCCGGGAACCTTCAGCTACACGGCCAACAGCATCACCTTCACGCCCACGGGTGGTTGGATGGGCAGCGAAACCTACACCGTGACCATTGGCAGTGTGCCAGCAGCAGGCGACGGCGGACGCTTCTTCAGCGACACGGTGAGCTTCACCACTGCGGACGCCCCAATCATTAATACCAACCTGCTGACCAACGGCGGCTTCGAGGCTGGGCTTGCGCCTTGGGCGCAGGTCAATCCGACCGCCGACCGTGTGGCCTGCCCCACCCCGCCGACCAAGGTCTACGAGGGCGCATGTGCCTACCGCTTAAAAGGCAGCGAGGGTGAGTTCTCGCGGGTACAGCAGGCCGTCACCGACTTCAGCGGACTTACGTTGGATGTCGGCGACGAGTTCGTCGCCAGCGGCTGGTTCCGCACCACCGCCAACACGCGCCTCCGCCTGCGGATGATTGTGTTCTTCTCGGACGGCACCAGTGTAGCCCGTGGCATCAACATCAACGGTGCAGGCCCATACCGTGAGGTGGCAGCCCCCGGCTACGTGCTGGACCGAACCGATGTCACCCTCGTCCGTGTGCGGCTCATCAACCGCAGCGCCATCGGCCAGACATGGGTCGATAACCTCAATCTGTCGTTCGTTGACAACGACGCAGCCCCACGTGACGGCGCGACGGACGCTCCGCTGTCAATGCCCGATGCCTTCCGTGGCGGCAACTAACCGCTGACGCCCAGCACTGAAAAATCCACCCCCCATCCAATGGTTGATGGGGGTGGATTTTTTATGCAGCGGCTTTCCCCTCACAAATTCCTCATATCAGCGTAGCGCAGGCGTCGGTTAACAGTGTGGAGCGCGTCAGCCAAACTGTGAGAATCGTCCTATACTGGAGATATAACAACGTTGTAACAAACCCGTACCAGAAGGGACCAATCAACATGCAACGCCTGACAACATTCCTAAGCCTAGTCCTCGTTTTCGCCTTAACCGTGCTGTCCGCGCCGGTCGCCAGCGCCCAACAAGGGGGTTTCGGCGGCCCCAGCGGGACGGTCATCAACGCCCAAGCACTCAACGCTCGCACGACCCCCAGCACTGCCGCCGGGGTGGTGGCCGTGCTGCCCGGCGGCGCGGCCTACCCGGTCACGGGTCGCTTGGCCGACAACTCGTGGTTCCAGATTAACCTGTTCCCATCCACGATGACAGCTTGGGTGTCTGGGGCATACCTGAGCGTCATAGGGATTGAAAGCGTCCCCACGCTGGCGACGACCGGCCCCGTCCCTGCCAGCGGCTCGACCGCCGTCGTGACGACCGACTTCCTCAACGTGCGCTCCATCCCCGACCCCTACGTCGGCCAAGTCCGCATCGTGTCGGCCTACGGGCGCGCTTACCCGGCGGTCGGCAAGTCCAGCGGCTCCCCAACGTGGTATGAAATCGTGCTGACCGACGGCTCACGTGGTTGGATTAACGGTCGCTACGCCAACGTCACCAACGCTGCGAGCTTGCCTATCACCTACACCGGCACGCCTACCCCCACCGTCGCCACCGGCTATGTCACCGCCTATTTCCTGAACGTCCGCACCGAGCCGAACCCGTATGTCTACAATATTATTACCATCATCGCCCGCAATCAGAGCTATACGGTCATCGGCAAGAACGCCTCTGGGACGTGGTGGCAGATTCGCCTGACCGACGGGCGGACGGGCTGGGTGCGCGGGTCATACTTCCCGGTTAACAACGGCGCAGGTGTCCCCGTCACCTACAACAACTAAGGCCTCACAACAGTGGCAAAAAAAGCCCCCTTTCCAGCGTAGGAAAGGGGGCTTTTCTGTGGATGGGCGCAGTGCGCTGCGCCCCTACTGTGGCCGCTTGAGGAACAGCACCGACCGGGTGGCCTCAATGCAAATTTCGCCGTCTTGGTTGCGCCCAAAGTGCTTGAGTTTGACGACGCCTGCGTCTGGGCGTGACTGGCTCTCGCGTTTCTCCAACACCTCGGTCTCAACATAGAGCGTATCGCCCGCAAACATTGGCTTGGGATGGCGCACCTGCTCATAGCCGAGGTTGGCGATAATCGTCCCGGCGGTCAGGTCTTGGACGGTGATGCCGACCACCACCCCCAGCGTAAAGATTCCGTTAATCAGCGGCTTCCCGTATTCGCTGCGCGACATATAGTCGGCGTTGATGTGCAGCGGCGACGGGTTCATGGTCAGCGTGGAGAACAGGATATTGTCGTAATCGGCCAGCGTGCGCCCGACCTCGTGCCGGATGCGTTGGCCGACGGTCAAGTCGTCGTAGTATTTGCCTGCCATGGGGGAAGATGTCCTTGGGGTGGTCTGAGCGTGGTTTCCTCGCGCAATTCTACCACCGCAACACAAAACCGCCGACGTGGGGGGGACACGTCGGCGGCCTGTGGGGGGTGACAGGGCTATCTCTACCTGTCGGAAGTTGGTCGGATTACACTTTTAGCCAAGGAGGGACTTTCCGCACATCTTGACCAACTTCTTATAGCACACACTTTAGGTCAGCGCCCTAAATCGGGCGTGAGTCGGGTATGAGGGGGTGGTTAACCCCCATTTCACGGCTTACGGCTGCCCAATCGGGGCGGCGGTCGGCGCGAACGGGTCAACACTGCCCGGCGTGGCGACAAAGCCTTCCGGTGTTGGCGTCCCCTGCTGACAGTAGATATCGGCGACTGTGCGCTTGTTGACGACATCACCGTTGTTGAACAGGCGCAGCGCCGCGTTGTACTGCTCGACCGCCGAACACGGCGCGCTGGACGTGAGGGCGTCGCCGTAGTTGACATAAGACCGGAACAGGAGCTGGGCGACCTCGCCGTTGTTATAGGAAGGTGCAAGGTTATAGATTTCGCTCAGATTGTTGATTGCGCCGATGTAGTCGCTGGTGCCGACCTTGGAGCGCGCCGACAGGTACAGTGTGGCGACGTAACGCTCATAGTTCAGGCCGTCGGCCAGCGGGCCGAACTCCTCGGCGCGGTCGGTCAGGAAAATGGCCTCAGCGAGGCTGCCGGTACGGTAGAGTTGGAGCGCCTGCGCGTTGAGCGCCCGCGACATCAGGTTGCGGACGGTTACGACCTCGTAGGTCGGATCAATCGACAGGATGATGTCCAGCTCGTCGATGGCGCTCTCCCACTGGGCGACCGACACCTCGCTCTGGGCGCGGTTGAGGCGCTCGGCAAGGTTGAACGGGTCAGACAGCGTGGGGCTGGCCTCCGGCATGGCTGTTGCATCCGGGGCGCTGGGCGTCTCGGTGGCCTGCGGGGTCGCCGTCGGCGTGTGGGTGGCAGTCGGCTGCATCAACTGATAAATGGCCGTCCCGGTCGCCAGCAAATCGGGGAGCTGCGGCAGGTCAGGCACGTTGGTAGCGAGATAGCGGATGCGCGTATCAGCGAGGCCAAGGTTGCCCTGCGCGAGGTCATTGGAGACTGCTTCGGCCTGCACCCGGTTGCCCATCTGGGCGGTGGCGACCGCCGTGGCGCGGGCGGCGCGCTGACCGTTGGTCCAGCCCGCCCCCGCCGATAAGCCGACGATGGCAATTCCAAATACGCCCAAAAGCGTGCAGATTAGGATGAACGTGCCGCAGCCGAAACCGCCCGGCACAGCGTCGTCCTCACCGTCGGGCATCACGTCCGGCGTGAGCGTCGGCTGGACATCAGGCGGCGTAGTCACCTCAACCCGGCGGATGGGTTGGGTATCGTCAAGGGGTGGCGGTGTCGTCATGCCGACTCCGTGGGGTCTGTGTGGTCAAAGGGGCTGGGGCGCATTATACAGGACGGCTGGGACGGTACAAATACACGACCGGCGCGCCGTAGGGAGAACGTACCTTTTAAGCGAACCCGTAGGCGCGCACCACCCCCACCATCGGCGCGAGGAACGGCTGCGGGATGACCGTTGGGTCATTACCCTCGACCGACACCCAGCCCGTGTACCCCACCCCGCGCAGCACCTCCGCGACCGGCTGAAGCCGACGGCCTTCTGCACCCGGCCAGCGCTGTCCGTAATCGCCCACATAGACATAGCCGAGGTGCTGGGCGTTGGCGCGCAGGGTTTCGGCCACGTTTGCGCCCTCCATCGACATCGAGTGGACGGAAGCTGCCGCCCACAGGTACGGGTGGTCGTTCTGCGTCTGGCGCATCCGCACGACATGTTCAAGGCGGCGCAGCAGCGCAGTATCGCCGCTGTGGGCGTGCAGCAGGAACAGCCGCTTGCCCATTGCATAAGCAAGGTCGCACAGCGTGGCGCGAAGCTCGGTAGAGAGCAGTTCGGCCTCCAACTCGACCGCTGATTTATAGGGATGCAGGTCGGGCAAGACGTGGGTGCGGCTGTAGTGGCCGTAGAAGACCACCCCGTCGGCGCTCAGGTCAACAGCGGCAGCCAGTGCCTGACGAACGCGCACGCGGGCGGCCTCGCGCTGGGCATAGTCTGGGTGGATGAGCGTGGTGTGGCCGAGATAGACTGCCGAAGCGCGGAGTTGGTGCTGTGACAGCGCGTCGGCCACCGCTGGAAGTTGGTCATACAGCGCGGGTGTGGACTCGAACTCGACGCCATCCAGCCCGGCGGCGCGGGCATTGGCGATTTTCTCGGCGTAGGTCTCGCCCGGTAGGTGGGCGTCACGCACGGTCAGCAGCATGGTCAGGGAATCCTTCCAATAGAGAGGTCTCAAGGCCGCCCATTGTAGCCATTTTCCCCGCCCAATACAGAGGATGACTTTTGACGCCGCTACTTGTATAATCCGCACAATTACAGCCGCCGCAGCACGGCTGTTTCACTTGCCCAATTTGGAGATTTTGCCCATGTCGGCAGTTATGACCATCGAGCGTTTCATCCTTGATCAGCAGCAGCAGTTCCCCGACGCGACCGGCACACTCACCTACATGCTCTACGACATCGCGCTGGCGGCCAAAATCATCGCCCGCGAGACCGGGCGCTACGGCCTAAGCGGGATGATTGGTGCGTCGCACACCCAGAACGTTCACGGGGAGCGCCAGCAGAAGCTCGACCTATTCGCCGACGAGATTATGTTCAAGATGAACGACCACACCGGGCGCTTGTGCGCGATGGCATCCGAGGAGCACGATGACATCTTGCCGATTCCACCACATTTTGGGCGCGGGAAGTACGTCTTGCTGTATGACCCGTTGGACGGGTCATCCAACATCGATGTCAATGTGTCGGTCGGGACGATTTTCTCGATCCACCGCAAGGTGAGCGAGGGCGAGGTCGGGACGATGGCCGAT
>JALONW010000021.1 GCA_025454725.1 Anaerolineae bacterium | reverse complement strand
GATTGACCCCAAGAAGAAGTATGTCGCGGAGTTCACCACCAATCGTGGGACGTTCCAGATTGAGCTGTTCGCTGACCGCGCCCCGGTTACGGTCAACAACTTCGTGTTCTTGGTTAAGGACGGCTTTTACGACGGCTTGAAGTTCCACCGCGTCATCTCCAACTTCATGATTCAGGGCGGCGACCCGCTCGGCACTGGCACGGGCGGCCCCGGCTACCGCTGGGACGACGAAAAGTCGGCGCTGGCCATCCCTCACGAGACCGGCGTCCTGAGCATGGCGAACGCCGGGCGCAACACCAACGGCTCGCAGTTCTTCATCACCCATGAGCCGCAGCCGCACCTCAACGGCAAGCACGCTGTGTTCGGCAAGGTTGTCGGCGACGGGATGAAGGTGGTCAACGCTGTCCGTCAGGGCGACGTGATGCAGACCATCACCATCATCGAAGGCTAAAATAGGCCATCCGCCGGGGCGCGAAAAATTTCTCCGCGCCCCGTGCGAATCTCCCCCAAACCATCATGACAGACCCCACCCCCACCCCCATCAGCGGCGACGACGCCCGCCGCTTGCTTGACGACGCCATCCGCCAACAGCTCGGCCCCGCGTGGAATGACCCAGAGACCGGCTGGTCGGTCATCAGCCGCCACGACTTTATGGCGCGCCTGACCAACGGCAAGCGCGTGCTGGATTTTTATGTCGATTTGCTCGGTGAGGTGCGTGTGGAAGAAAAACCCGTCACCACCGAGGACCGGGGGCGGATGGCCGCGTGGGTGATTGCCGCGCTCATCCTGATGGCGTCGATTTACATCGCCCAAACCACGGACTTCTTTGGATGACCACCGTATTTTCTGCCCCCCGCCCTCGCTTAGACGGTTGGGCGGTCGCGCTGGCCGTACTAGGTCTTATTTTGGCGCTGCCCGTCCTCGGCTACCCGCTGGGACGTGACCAAGGGACGTATGCCAACATCGCCGTCAGCATCCAGAACGGCGGCCTGCCCTACCTCGATATGTGGGACATCAAGCCACCTGCGATTTATTACCTGTATGCGCTGGCATTTAATCTTTTCGGGCAGTCTGCGCCTGCCGTCCACGCCCTAGACTTTATATTCGTCCCGCTGGCGCTCGTCCCGCTCTATCTGCTGACGCGGCGGGCGGCGGGCGTTATCGCGGCGCGCTGGGCGATGCTGTTACTCCCCGTCTTTTATTTCACCGAGACGTTCGCCAGCGTCTCGCAGAGCGACTCGCTGGTCATCGCGCCGATGGCGTGGGCAGTCTGGTTGGTCGTGCGCGCCGGGGACGCCCCACGCGGCTCGGCGTCGGCGGTGCGCTGGGCGCTGGGCGCTGGGATGCTGTGCGCGCTGGTGCTGTGGTTCAAACATTACTATGTCGCGTTTGCGCTGGCGCTGGCGCTGGAACACGTTTTACATCGGCGCGCCCTGTCGTGGCGTGAGGGGCTGGCCTTCGGCGTCGGCGGGGTGCTGGTCGGCTTACCGACGTTTCTGTACGCCTACCAGACGGGTATTTGGGGCGAGATGCTAATCGTCGCGCAGGGGACGGCGGCCTACAGCGCACAGTCGTTCACCTCATTTACGGCTCTGGTCGAGCAGTTCAGCCATTACCTCGCATTCCGCTGGTCACACTGGGGCGTTTTGCTGACGCTGGCGGCGCTGGCGCTGGTCATCGCCCCGCGACGAGAGGGCGGGCGCGGTCGGATGGTCGGGCTGTGGCTGGCGGCGGGGCTGGCCTTCGTGCTGGTGCAGGGGAAGGGCTTCGACACCCACTGGCTGCCGCTGCTCCCGCCGCTGGTGATGGGCGCGGCGGCGACACTCGCCCGGCTGACACCTCCCCAGACCGCATGGGGGAAAGTCGCGGCGGTCGGGGCGGTTATTGGGCTGGGCGCAGTGTTGGCAATCAATACGTGGCTCCCGGCGCTGCCCTATTTAACCGGGCAAGAAACCCAGCGCGCCTACTTCCGCCAGTTCCAAGCCGGGGACATCAACGCCGCTGAATCACTGCGAATGGCCGAATGGCTCCGCGAGCGCACCCAGCCCGGAGAGGCGCTGTATATCTGGGGTTTTCGCCCAGAAGTCACCTTTATGGCCGGGCTGCGACCCGCCACTCGTTTCCAGATGCACTTCCCGTTAATCGGTCAGGGTTATCCTGAGCAGTGGAAACAAGAAAATGTCGATACACTATGGCAAGTGCTGCCGCCGGTGGTGGTCGTGATGCGCGCCGATTATATGCCGTGGGTCACGGGTTCGGACGACGACTCCAACACCATCTTGGCGCAGGACTACACCGCCCTACGCGACTGGTTGATTTTCAACTATGACCGGGGGGAGGAAATCGGTAATTTCTTGGTCTGGATTCGCAAGGGGGAGTAATCACGATATGGATGGGTTTCTGGGGACGGGCGCGTCAGGTCTGAGCGACCTCACGCTCTTGGCGTACTTATTTCTGCTGACACCGGGGATGCTGCTGGGCTTCTTCTTCGCCCGGCGCAAGATGTTCGTGCCGCACCACAAGCTGACAATGACCGCTGTCGTCGTCCTCAACTGGGTGCTGATTATTATCCTGATGTTCGGGAGCTATGGCAGCGGGGTTGCGCCATACCTTGCCGAGTATTTCAGCGACCCACGGGTCTCGCTGCCGACACTGCACGCCATCACCGGCGGGCTGGGTCAGCTCTTGGCGACCTACCTCGCGCTGCGGATGTGGTTCGAGAAGGTGCTGCCGCCGTGGATTATGGTCAAGAACATCAAGCTCTACATGCGGATTACGCTGGGGCTGTGGCTGGTCTCAGTCGCGCTGGGCGTGATGATTTACTTTACGTGGTACACCAGCCCCGCGCAGGCCAGCGACGGCGTAACACCAGCCGTCACCGCTGAACCGGCCAGCACCGACGAGCCGACCATCGTCATCCTCACGCCCGCCGCCACCGAAGAAGTCGGTGAGCCGGTCGCTACAGAAGAACCCGCTGTAACCGAAGAATCAGCGGAACCCGCTGCGACGGATGAGGCTAGCGAACCCGCCGCCACCGAAGAACCGGCCATCGCAGAACCGGCGGCCACCGAAGAACCCGTCGCCACCGAAGAAGTCGAAGGCTAAAACGACACCCACCCCTGCGCCCCCAGCCTATGATGCTGGGGGCGTGTTTTTTTATCCAAAAACCTCAGCGCGCCATGATGCACAGCGTCAGTTTGTCGGGCGTGGCGGCGTTGCACGTCCGGCGGCGGTTGTCGGTGGTGAGGACCTCGAAATTGGCCGTCCACCAGCGCTGCGTCGGCTCGACCGTGTAGGTGGCGATGACATCACACGGCTGGGGCGGTTCGGTGTCGGGCGCGGCGCTGTTGATGAACAACAAACACTGGCCGGGCGCAAGGCGGTTGATGTTCGCCACAATGTCGGGACGGCCAAAGAGCGCCCGGTTGAGGCGGAACTCACGCCCGAACGGGGCGGGGTCGGCCAGCGCGTTGGCGATGGGGGTGGTGTTGACCGGCATCCATTGGTCGGCGCTGTTGTTGAGGACGGCCAGCTTGTTGTCGTTGTAGGCGAAGTAAATGTAGGCGGTGACATCGTTGCCCGCGCCGACCGACGGTAAGTAGAACTCGCACGACAGTGGGCTGTTGGCCGCGCTGGGGGTGGCCGCTTGGCACAGCGCCCGTTCGGTCTCGCCCTGCACGACACGGAAGGTGCGCGCCCCACTGCTGGTCGTCCAGAAATGGCGGGCGGGGTTGTTGGTGGTCTGCCAGCGCTGGATGCTGCGGCAGCCCTGCACGTCCTTCGGTTCGCCACGGCTGACCGACCAAAGTTGGGTGCAGCGCCGCCCTCTGAGCTGGTCCGCCCACGCCCGCGCCTCGAACGAGGCAGCCTGTGTGCCGTCCACCACCTCGAATATCACCTCGCCCAGCGGGATATTCTGGTTCCGCAGGTTCATCATGGTGATGTCGTTGTCATCGTAGAACAGGCGCACGTTGGCGTTGCGCGGGATGTCCACGCCGATGGCGCTGCCCGCTGGCGCGGTCTGGCCGGGCGCGACCGACTGCCCGCTGATGAGGTTGGGCGTCACACCTTCTGCCACGGCCACCGGGTTCTCGCTCCCTATCGCCAGCCCAACGCGATTGAGCGCCGCCGCCGCCTGCGGCACATTCAGGCCGGTTAGGTCAGGGACGACCACGGGCTCCCCGTCCTGCGCGCCTGCTGGGGACGCTGCCACCATCACCAGCGCCAATATCCACACCCAAAACCATGGTTCAACACGTTGCATCAGTGATAACCTCATCTAAAAAATGAACAGAAATGGAGGTAGACAGAGTACCCCTAATATACAGACCGAATTCACCCCTCAAAGGTTGCGGTCAAAACCAATAAACGGGAAATTTTTACTAAGCCGGGCGACGTTACGGTCATCTGGACGGTATGATGGTTAGCACTGGGGTGATTATTACACTTAACACCACCCCCAAGTTATACCACCACTTCCACCAGATGAGGGCTTTTATACCATGACCACACTCTTCTACCCCCTGACCCGCCGCCTGTTGGCTGGCGTGGTCGCCGTCCTCGCGGCGGCGCTGGCGCTGCCGATGGTGGCCGCGCAAGACACCCCCACCGGCGCGCAGCTCGGCGCGTTCGCCGTCAGCTACGGCGGACGCACCTACAACGGCGCAGCCAACGAGACCACCTTCAGCTACACGGTCGCAGGCAACGGCCAAGCCCCTGACCTCAGCCATTTCGACGTCGAAATCCCCGAATGTACGCCGCCGCTGTTGGTGGTCGAGGCCATGCCATCGCAGGCGGTCTCGTTTGGGGTTGACCCCACCACCGGCGTGGACGGCATCAAGTGGGACCTGCCGCTTTCGACCAGCGAATCGCGCACCTACAGCCTAATTTTCATCGGCAACGTAGCCGAGGGCTCAGTACAGGTCGCGGTCAAGGCTGGGAATGGCTTCGAGATGGCGAGCCTGCCCGGTCCGTCGTGCCAGACCGCCTCGCTGGACGTGGACAAGTTCGTCTCGTCCGACGGTGTGGCGTGGGATGATGCCGACGATGCGCCCGGCCCCGAATATCAGCCCGGCACACAGGTCTCGTTCCGCTTCGTCGTCAACAACATCGGCAACGTCGAGCTGACCAGCCTTGCGCTGGCCGACAGCCTGTACGACACCAGCACCTGCACCATCCCCACCGCTCTCGCGCCCGCTGCCTTCTTCGAATGCACCATCGGGCCGTTCCCCGTGGTCGATGGACCGCACACCAACATCGCCACCGCCACCGCCAGCTATGACGACACAACCATCACCGCCATCGATGCGGCCAACTACTTCAGCGGCAGCCTGCCCGATGTCGAGATTGAAAAGTCGGTCTCGAAGGACGGCGGCACGACATGGGCGGAGAGAATCCGCATCGCCAGCGGACGCGATGTGTGGTTCCGCTTGGCTGTCACCAACACCGGCAATGTCCCCCTCAGCGGCTTCACCCTGACTGACGATGTGTACAGCACCAGCGCGTGTACGCTGCCCGACCTGCTCGACCCCGGTGGCGCGTTCGAGTGCGTGATTGGGCCGTTCTCGGCAGGTGACGACGACCTGACCAACACCGCCAGCGTCACGGCCTCGCACGAGGGTTCGACCGTCAGCGCGACGGACTCGGCCAGCTACCGCGTCACCGATGACGACACCTCCGGCGTGGTCATCATCATTGAGGGGCCGATTGAGCAGATTAACAACAACATCATCGTGATTTTCGGCCTCAATATCGAGCTTGACCCGAACGACAGCATCCTCAACACCATCACCATCGGCGATGTCATCCGCGTCGAGGGCGACCTCATCGACTCGGACGTGACCATCATTGTGGTAGCGGTCACCGTCATCATCGTCGATGTGGACATCATTCTAGTGGGCGCGCCGGGCGGGGCCATCTACGTCCCACGCGGCTGCAAAATCGTCGGCGGTCGCGGCAACCCGCGCCTGAAGTGTTCAGGGCGCAGCAGCAGCGGTCGGAGTTCATAAACCAATCTGTGGTCTGGGGGCGGCGCTCATGGCCGCCCCCGACTGCTTATGTAGATAGAAGGAGACCCTATGCGGTTTAACGCTCCCCTCAAGCCGCGCCGGGTCGGGCTGGCGCTGGGCGCATTGGCCGCCTATCTCGCGCTGCAAAACCTCGTCACCGAATACCTTGTGACTGAGGTGCTTAACCAAGATGCCTACCCCGTCGCCGCTGACCTGCTAGACCTGTTCAGCGTCAACACCGAGGAGAGTATCCCAACGTGGTACGCCAGCCTGCTGCTGCTCATCGCGGCGGTGCTGTTGTTCCTCATCAGCCGTGCCAAACGCCGCAGTGGTGAGAGTGCCGGGCTGTGGACCGGGCTGGCGGGCATCTTCCTCTACCTCTCGCTGGACGAGGGCATCGTCATCCATGAGATTGCGGCCAATTGGGCGCGGGAAGCCTTCAACCCGACCGGATTCCTGTCGTTTGGCTGGCATCTGGTGTTCGGTCCGCTGCTAATACTCTTTGGGCTTGTCTACTTCCGGTTCTGGCTGCGCCTGCCCCCGAAAACCCGGCTGGGCTTCGCCGCCGCCGGTATTTTATATGTCGGCGGTGCGTTCTTCATCGAGGGCATCAGCGCGGCGCTGTGGGAGGCCGCCAATGGCGTGACCTACCCGTACCTCGTGGTCGCCACGGTCGAGGAATTTTGCGAGATGCTGGGCGTGGTGGTGTTCATCGCCGTGCTGCTGGACTACATGGCCGACCAAGGCCACACCCTCGTGTTAACCCCCTTCGCTCCCGCCGACTCATCCACCTCGCCCGACCTGCGCCGTTGGGCGCTCATCGGTGGTGTGATTGTGCTGATGAACGTGGCGCTGGTGGCTGGGGTGGCCTCGCTGCCCGGTGAGGGCGGCCTCGGGGGCGACGATTTCGTCTATCCCTCGTTGGTAGACCAACTTACGGTTGACGGGGTGGTGGTGGCGCGCACCGCCGGGCGCTTCGGCTTCAACGCGCCGCCCGACCCGTTGGTTGTGGCGCTGGCCGAGCAGTTCCCCGCCCTCACCGTCATCAGCCTGTCCGCCACCGATACCACGCTGGTCTTGGCCGGTGAGACCATCCCGCATACGTCCGCCGGGCTGATTGACATCCTGCACAGCAACGGCGAGACCCAATTTGTCATCCTCGATGACGCGGCGGTGCGGCTCATCCTGCGCCGGGCAGCGGGCGACTAAACGCCGATTCTAGCGGCGCTCATCTCTCACTGCAATCTTACGGATTCGTCTGCCCAAAACGGGGTACAGTAGGAGTCGAAACACAGCGCCAGTGTTTTAGTGTAAGTTTGTTGTTTTTAATCTGTAATATCCCGCATTGGCGCTGTGGTTTTTCCCTAAAGACTGTCACCGACCCACAAGGAGCAGACCTGACCATGCGTATCCTCAAATGCGACCCTGAGACCGAGCTAATCGGCCAAGCTATGTCGTCCATTATCGACAACCTCCAGAGCGATGAAATCCAGCCCATCCTGAAGAAGCACAACATCACCACCATCGACCCCGGCGCGTGGTACAAGGCGCAGAACTTCCTCGATACGCTCAACGAGCTGCACCAGTCTTCCGGCGCGATGGGCAACATGATTGCGGTCGGCATGTCGGTCGCTGAGAAGATGGTGACACCGCCAGAGCTGACGAATGCGCCGCTGCCGGTTATCTTAAACCTGTGGAACGACCTCTACCACCTCCAGCACCGGGGCGGCCAGAACATGGGCTACGTCAAGACTGAGCAGTTGGGCGAGACGCACTACCGCACCATCCACGACCACCTGTACCCAGACGACTTCGTGTATGGCCTCGCCTATGGTATGGCGCGCCGCTTCCTGCCGCGTGGCACGACCTTCCAAGTCAAGTATGTCGAGGACAAGCCGCGCAAGGACAACGGCGGCGACATCACCGTCATCGATGTGATTTGGTAGCGTAGGAACAGCTTTTAACACCATCAAAAACGCCCCTTCCAGATTGCGGAAGGGGCGTTTTTTTGTCGATATATGAGGGAGCCTAAACGTCGTAGATGGTCTCGTCATCCTCATCGTTCTTGTTCTTGGCCTTGCGAATGATGGGGTCATCGTTCTTGGGCTTGGTCAGCACATCAAAATCGACCTCATCCCCGCGCTGGCGGCGCATCAGCAGGAAACCGCCCGCCAGCAGCGCCAGACCCAGCAGCACCGGGCTGAGGCTCTGGAAGATGAACACCTCGAACACCAACGCACTAGCTGCGAGAACGCCCGCCCAAATCTTCATTTGGGTTTTGCCCTCGGCTACCTTGCGCTCTTTGCCGCGCACGAGACCCTCGTAATATTCGAGGTAGCCCGCGCCCAAGAACGGGTAAACTGCCCAAATGTAGGCCCACGAAGCCCAGTTGCCGGTGGCCGCTTGGAACATCAAAATCATGCCGGTGGCGGTGGTGATGACGCCGCCCTTGTACATCTCGATGGCCTCAGTCCCCTCTTTTTGCTTGCTGGCGTAAATCAGCGACACGCCGGGGATGAGGACGAACAGCGGCCAGAAGTTGAAGACACCAACCTGACCAATCAGCAGCACGAGCAAGCCGCCGCCCACCAACAGATACGGCAGGTGGCGCTGGTCGAGGCTGAGGCTGCGGTCGGGGCCGAATTGGAGGTTAAACTTTTCTTTGGGGTGGGACATGAGGTTTGCGCTGCTCCGCTTACCTAAAAGGTGTTTTGCATGGTCATTATCCCCTTATACGCGGGGTGGGCGCGGACGGTTGCGCGCTGTTTTGCATTAGGGATTGTTCGTGACCCATCGGATGGGTGGGTAGAAAAGACCTACGCTTCAGGTTACATATATAGGCGGCCACCCTGCAAACCATCTCACAAGCAGATATATCCTAATGCACCGACAGTGTCTGTAGGTGCATTTTCGGTTGAAGGATTCGCTGGCGCTACTCCTGTATCGCCTGGGGCGGGTTGATAAATAGGTAAACCCCCACGGACAACAACCAAACCTGAAACACCAGCACACTCACCGTCAGGAAGATACCGGCGTCGATAGCAAAGATTTCGAACGCGGGGATAAGCAGTGAAGCTGCGGTGATGATGGCGAAAAAACCCGACCAGCGCGGCAGCGTCTTCCCTTGAAAGATAATAACGGCCAGCATCGCCATAGCCAGCGACGCAAACATGCTCACGCCCAGAATTTCACCAATCGACCCGCCAAAGTCGTTCAACATCGCGTAGACAATGGCAATCGACTCCTGTGTTGGCAATGTGACTCCTGAAGCATTATAGGCAGCGGCCAGCGCAGGCATTGCAATCAGCCACCGGATAATACCAATGCTGCGCGCCAAGGCCGAGAGTGCCCCAAAACCCATCGCTAACTGAACTGCCGTGGTCTGACGCTGTCCACCTTCTGCCAATCGCGCAGTCAGCACAATCACAGGAAAGAACAGAATGGAGTAAATCAGGTAGGCAAAGTAGCCTGTGCGTGTGGCGTCTGGCTGCTCAAAAATAGCGCGCAGCACAACATTAGCTGGTTCATCTAGGCTGGCAGGCCAGTTGATGGCCGCCCCTAAAACGATGACCGGCACGAAAATTAACAGCCCTTCAATCAGCAGCAGCAGCGCGGTGGTACGGTAGAGTGATTTGTTAGTCATGATGCAGTCTCCTTTGTGAACGATGACCGAATGTTTTGCGTGTTCAACCCGATGAGCAACCTGTAAAAACGTGTAAAGCTGATTAGGGCTGTGTGTGATGGACGCGGTAGCCGAGCCACCGTGCTGGTATCGCCACCAGCGCGTACAGCACATTTTGAGCGGCGGTGGGTAATGCGCTGAGGTAAAAACGGCTCTTGAGCGTCTGATTGAGGAGCGCGATCTGAAGGAAAAGTGACCCGCCTTGTGAGGCGGCATGTGCCATCGACCGGAAAAACACCTCGCTGTCGAGGGCGGGGGTGATGACGATATCCAGCACCAGAGGCTGAGAGTCAACCCGCTCGAAGGTATGTGCTACCCCGGCAGGGACGCGGTAGGCCTCGTTCGGCCCAAGCAGGTGGCCTTGTCCGCCCACGATAAGCCGCACAGTCCCTTCTTTCACCGTAAAGGTTTCTGATTGGCCGGCGTGGATGTGCTGCGGCGGAGAGCTGGCATCCGGTGCGATCCGGTCTTCAAAGCGGAGGTACGCCCCGCCGGTATCCCCTGCGCGCTCTAGAAAGGTGATTTGTTCCCCGGTACTGGGGTTGGTGACGATTTCCTGCGGCGTATGACTCATGTTCGATGTCTCCTGTTTTTTGGCAATACGAAGCTGTCCCCACACCCTTTGAGAAATGGGCGGTGGTGTATAAACGATGTGGTTATGACTGAGCTTGAAGGGGTGATTTAGTCGCTAGGGGGTGACATCTTCAACGACGTCAGTAACCCGACGACCTCGTGTTTGTAGAACGCGGCGGGGTCACTGATGATCGGCGTGGTATGGTGAAACAGCTCTAACATCACCAACCCATGGATATGAACCCAGCTTGCCATGATGGCGTAAACCACGGGTTCGGGCATCTCAAAGTTGACCACACCAAGATACCGAACGATGCTGCTGTGAACACTCTCAGGCAGGTGGAGATAGCTGTCAGGAAGTTTCATCTCCCCTGAGTCATACGCACGCTTAAAATCGTGCATCAGACCCTCAAACGGCAAACGGGCCAGTGGGCCAGTAATCTCCGCAGGGGCGGTGTAGTCTGGGATCGGATTACCGTAGATCAACTGGAATTGGATCGGGTTAGCCGTTGCCCACGCTCGATAGGCCATCGCCCCCGCATAGATGCGCGATACCGCGCTGCCATTGTCTGCGGTTCTTGCCGCGTTACGCATGGCCTCAGCAATCGACAGAAACGCATCAGTGATCAGCCCCGTAATTAGGTCATTCAGGGTTGGGAAATAGTTGTAGATTGCCGGGGCTGTGATATTCATCTCGCGGGCAATACCACGAAGGGACAGCCCTGCCGTGCCTTTAAGGCGCATCTGTTCACGTGCTGTGCTTTTAATCGCCCCAATCATGTCCTCTCGGCTTATATCTTTTATGGGGCGGGGCATAGGCAATCTCCTTTACAGTGTTTATTTACAATGTAAATATACGGTGTTTATATAATGATGTCAATAGCTCAAAACACAACCTACCCCACCAGCAAAACTTCTGGTGATGGTAGGGGGTGAGTTTTAGATGAATTGCGACGGGAAACCCACTGAAGGGGTTTGATCCCGTCGCTTTCGCGAGGCGTGTGTTTGCAAACAGCCGCTACGACGACAGTTCGGCCTCTTCCTCTTCCAAAAGCTGCTGGACGGCGGCCAGCACGCGGTCATGGATAACCCCATTGCTGACGACCATGCCCTGATTGGGCAGGTTACGCCCCTTGCTGAAGTCCAGCGGGCTGCCGTCCACGTCGGTGGCGCGTCCACCGCCCGCCAGCACCAGCGCGACGCCTGCGGCATGGTCCCACGCGGCGTGGGGGCGACCGCTGCCCGTGCGCGGCAGGCGCAGGTACAGCTCACCGTCCCCGGCGGCGATGCGCGCATATTTTTCCATGCTGTCAATGCGCTCGAACGGCGAATCGACCATCCCGGCGTACTCGCGCACCTTCGCCATGCGGTCAAACGCGGCGTGGGACTTTTCAACGCTCTCCATAATGCGGATATTGGCGGGGTCAGCCAGCGCCGAGGCGCGCACCTGCTTGGCCTCGCCGCCGCTGATCGGCTCAATCCAGACCTCGCCGCCCCACGTCCAGAGCAGCGCGCCGCCCTCGTAACCGGGATAAGCTGGGCAGCCCATCACCCCGCCGACCGGCTGACCGTCTTCAACGATGCCGACCGCCACCGCGTAATGGCGCAGGCCGAGAAAGCCCTTCGTCCCGTCGATGGGGTCGATGACCCACGTCCGGTTGGAGGCCGCGCCCTTGCCGTAGTCCAGCCAGCCGACCACATCGTCCTCGCTGACGGTGTGGCCGAGCGTGACGGCAATCAAGCCGACAATTTCGCCGCGCTGGGCGGCATCGACCACCTCGATAAACTGCGCGCCCGATTCCTCGGCCAGCACCGCGTCGCTGGGGAACTCGCGGGAGATGGTCTCACAAATCAGCGCCTGAGAGCCGTAGTCGGCGATGGTGACCGGCTCCGCGCCGACCTTCTCGTTGGCGATGAGGTGATGCTGCTGCACGGTGACGCACAGGGCGACCGCACGGCGGACGGCCTGCTTGATGGGTTCGAGGTTCATGGGGTGTGTTTCTCCTTACAGGTATGGGGGGGAGGGTGTTGTGGTTACTCGATATACCCCAGTGCGCGCAGGTGTTCAAGCATCTGCGGCGTCAGGGCGGCATCTTCGGCAAGGGCAGAGAGCGCGTCGCGCTGTTGGGCAGCCTCGTTGATGAAATGGTCGAGCAGGCCGCGCAGATGTTCAACCGTGGCCGGGTGGTCAGCGGCGAGGTTGTGCTGCTCGTGGGGGTCACTGGCTGGGTCGTACAGCGCGTCGGTGTCCGCGCCGACCAGCGTCAGTTTGCGCTGGCCGTGGTAGACGGCGCGGCGCACTTGGCTCAGGTTGAGCGCGTCAATCAGCGCGGCGTTGCGGTAGCGCATCACGCTCAGGAAAGTCTGCGGGGGGAAGGCCTCGCTGTAGGCGGTATCACCCTCTGCGCCCGCGTGCCACAGCGCCAGCGGGTCTTCAGGGTGGCAGCCCGCCGCCGCCAATAACGTGTGATAGATGCGGCGCGTACTGATGTTCTCGTCGATGTGCTGGCCGACGTTCACGCCGTCCGGCGACGAGATAATCAGCGGGACGTGGACGAGTTCTTGGTTGACAACGAAACTGTGGCCGAAATAGCCGTGGTCGCCGTGACCTTCGCCGTGGTCAGACACGATGACGACCACCGTGTCGCGCAGCGCGCCGGAACGCTTGAGGTAATCGAACAGCCGCCCCAATTCACGGTCTTGCGCGAAGATTTCAGCGTCGTAGAAGGCTTCTAAGGCGTGTTTCTGCCAATCTTCCAGCGCGGCGTCGGCTGGGCTAGCCCAGCGCGCCGCGTCAGCGTTGAAATCGGCCATATAGCGGTACGACGCCTTGTCTAGCGTCGGCGCGACGTGGCGGAGCGCGTCCTGCGGCGGGCGATACGGCAGATGTGTCCCCATCAGATTCAGGAAGGCAAACACCGGCTGAGTCTGACCGCCAGCGCGCTGCTGCTCAAAGTAACCGATGAGGTCAGAAATCGAGTTGGCGCTGCTGCCCTTATAATTTATCAGGCGTGTCCAGATGGGCGTAAACAGCGGGTTAAGCGACAGGCGGAACAGCCATTCGCGCTGGGCAAACTGGTTGCCGAGCTGTTTGGCGGCTTTGCGCCACTGCTTAATGGCCGCGTCGATGGGCGATGGCCACTGGCGCGCAAACGGGCGGTTAATCGCGCCGCCCGCGTAGTTATAGAATGAGTCGAAGCCGCGAGTCAGACCGTGGTCCAGCACGCCGACCAGCGGGTTGTTGCAGAAGCCGACCGTATCGTACCCGGCACTGCGGAGCTGTTCCGGCAGGGTCGGGACGCGGGGCGACAGCACGCGGTGCGCCTCGGTCAGGCCGTGCGCCGACGGGTAAACGCCGGTGAACATCGACGCATGGGACGGAACCGTCCACTGCGCGGCGGAAATCGCCCGGTCGTACACGGCGGCACGGTCGGCGAAAGCGTCAATGTTGGGGGAAGTCTCGCGGGGGCCGCCATACAAGGAAAGGCGGTCGCGCCGTTGGGTATCGAGGACGATTAGGAGCAGGTTGGGCTGTGTCATGCAGGCTCGCAGGCGACGTGTGGCGGGCGTAGGATGGCCGTGGGCAGCACCCCACAAACCATCATCGTAGCACCGCTTACGCTAAACCGGCAAGCGCCGATTCGTCTGTGCTTGGGACGGCTGTCGGTGGAGATTGGGGGTGTGCGTCCCGTGGGAACCGCCTAAATCTGGTGCAAAACAGCCCCCACGTCCCCGAAAAGAAAAACCCCTCTCCATATGGAACTTGGAGAGGGGTCGGGTAAGGTTGCAATCACGCGCAGGCCGACGATTAATCGTCGCTGCCGAATGCGCCGAAGCGTTCAAGGTCGGACATTGACCGGAAGCGGGAGCCGTCGGGCAGCACCGCGCCAGACAAACCCGCATCATTGAAGGTCGCCCCGGTCAGGTCGGCATCGTTAAACTTGGCGTTGCTCAGGTCTGCCCCGTTGAAGTCCGCGCTGCGGAGCTGGGCACGCTCGAAGTTACTTTGGTTCAGTGCCGTATCACTGAAGTTGGCGTTATCCAGCGCCGCATCCGCGAAGTTTACCCCGGTCAGCTCGGCGTCGGTGAAATCGGCTCCTTGCAGTTGGGCGTGCTCGAAGTTGCTATGGTTGAGCGTTGCATCATTGAAGTTGGCATTGGCCAGCGCCGCATTGTTGAAGTTCGAGCCGGTCAGGTTCGAGCCGTTGAAATCACCATTTGCCGCCTGAATGTGGCTGAAGTTGCCGCCGCGCAGGTTGGCATCGTTGAGGGTGGCATTGGTCAGCACTGCGTTGCTGAAGTTGACCCCTGACGCATCGACGTCGTGGAAGTTGGCCGAGTCGGCTTTGGCGTGGTCAAAATTCGCCCCGCGCAGGCTGGCGTCACCAAAGTCGGCGTGGCTGAGGGTTGCGCCGGCGAAGTTTGCATTGTCGGCGCGGGCTTCGCTCAGGTCGGCATTGCGCAGGTTGGCATTGGCGAGGTTCGCGCCGCGCAGATTGGCCTCACGCAGGTCGGCGTGGTCGAGCTTGGCATCGGAGAGGTTCGCGCCGGACAGGTCGCCCTCGCTAAAGTCGGCATTCGACATATCCTTGCCCGACAGGTCTGCGCCGCGCATCTTCGCGCCGCTGGCGTTGGCGAAATCGAAGGCGCTCATCGCCCGGTTGATGGTGCGGCGCGTCAGGTTCATCACCTGTTCTTGGATGTCGCGCCCGATGTCGCGCAGGTCTTGGGAGCGGAGGTTAATTTCCTCTTGAGCATCCTCCAGCTTGCGCTTGGCATCCTCCATCTTACGGCGCACTTCCTCGTTAATCTCATCCGAGTCGAAGTCGAAGGCGAAATCACCGCTTTCCTCCACCTTGATTTTGACCTTGGGCGGCTTACCCGACATCGGCGGGACGGGGGGAACTGGCGGCATGGGCGGCACCGGCGGGCGCGGTGGACGAGGGGGGAATGCCGGGCGTCCTGAGCGCGGTGGGCCGCCGGGGAACGGCATTTGACCTTCGAGGTACTCACCCAACTGCACCAACAGGACTTGGAGCTGCGAGACCAGCTTGCGCTCATCGAGATTGGCGGTGTCGGGGCTGAACTTCAGTGTGGCGATGAAGAAATCATCGGGGAGCAGTTCCGCCGCACGGCTGTGCAGGGCTTGGTACTGCCCCAGCGACATCTCGCCGACGCCGCTGATGGCGTCAACGGCGAAGGCGCGTTCGACGGCGCGGCTGACGGCGCGCACGGCCTGTAGGACTTGGGCAAGCTGCTTCTGGGTTTCGGGTTCCATGATGGTGACTTACGCTCCTTTTTCTAACATGAGGGGTTCGGATAAATCGGTTTCTGCCTGTGTGGGGGCTGGGTCGGGCGGCGCGCCGTCCGATTGCAGAGCGGCCAACACCGAGGGATGGACGAGACCGCGCAGCGTCTTTTTGGCGTTGAACAGCCGCGATTTGACCGTCCCAACGCTGACCTCCATCACCTCGGCGATTTCGGCGTGGCTGAGGTCGGCCTCGCAGAACAAGATAAGCGTCTGGCGCTGCTGTTCCGGCAGACGGTCAATGGCCGCCCGCACCTCGACGCCCAGCAAGAGCCAGTGGGTCAGGTCATCGGGCGCGGCAGAGTCATCGTGCAGCGAAAACGCGATGCGCTCGTGCGCCGCGTCGTCGTCCAGCGAGACGCCCGGACGCCGCCCCCACAGCCGCATCAGGTCATAGCAGGCGTTGCGTGCCACCCGAAAGACATACGGGCGCAGCTTCTCCGGCGGGGTGATGTCACTGAGGTGGATGAACAGCGTGAGGAAGGTGTCCTGCACCACGTCGTCACAGCTCAGGTCGTCATTGAGCAGACGGCGGACAAAGCGCGTCACCTCCGGCGCGAGGCTGTCATAGATGGCCTCGAATGCGCCGGGTTCACCGGCTTGGGCGGCTAGGAGCCATGGGGTCAGGGGTGCGGGCTGGGTCACGAGGTCTGCATCACCGTTGTGTTGGCGGGTCTTATCCCTCTATACGCCCGCGGTGCGCGCAGGGTTCAAAAGTCGGGGTGCCAAAACCGGCGTTGCTTGTTAAATTCAGGCGACACAAAATAGGACTTTCGCGTTATAGTCAGGGTATCGTGGAAACGCCCGCCCCTTTCCCTTATCTTACCATCAAGGGCGTGCAGACAAGGACTTATCCGAGATGGATCGCAAATTTCAGATCACCTCCGCCAAGAGTGGTGCCGCCTTCGCCGTGCGGGTCGTCACCCGTGCCGAGGTCGCCGAGATTACCGGCACGAACGAAGAAGGCGCGCTGCGCGTCCGCCTGACCGCCGAGTCGGCGGAAGACGATGCGGCCAACACCGAGCTGGTGAAGCTGTTCGCCAGTGTCTTGGGCGTGACGGCCAAGCAGGTCGAAATCGTGGCCGGTCACGGCTCGCGTGATAAGATGCTGTGCGTGCTGGATGTCTCGGCGGAAGAACTGGAAAGCAAGCTGGGTATCCGCAGCTAATACGAGTACCCCCGGCGGGGCGCGGCCTGCTGCGCCCTGTCTGTGCTGCCCTCCGAGGAAATCGAGGCCCGGCTTTGTCGTCCCTAAAAACCACCCCCATCGTCCTGCTGCTGGCGGCGCTCATGGCGTCAGCCTGCACCAGCGCGCCTACCCCGACCACCACCCCACCCCCGACCCAAGCGCTCAACACCGCCGTCCCAACCGATACCCCCACCCTGCCCCCTGCACCGACTGCGACCGTCACCCAACCGCCGTCGGCGGCTGAGGTCGGGCTGACCGAGGCCGCCCGTCAGACGGCCAGCGCGCCCGCGCCAGACGGCACACCGACCGACCCCGTGGCCGAGGAATTGGCCGCGCTGGCGGTGGACCGTTTCGCCCGCGAAGAAAACATCAGCGCGCAGACCATCCGCGTGGTCGAAATTGAAACGGTGGTGTGGCCGGATGCGTCGCTCGGCTGCGGGACGCCCGCCCCCACCCCCGATGGTGCGACCGCCGCACCGGGCATCCCCGGCTACCGCATTCTCGTGCAGGTGCGCCCAGCAGGGGCATCCGCCACCTACCACACCGACTTCATCCGTGTCATCCGCTGTGACGGGGAGTAAGGCACGGACTCAATGGTGTAGAATGGGGGATAACTGCAACATGAGATGGAAGACACCCCCATGACCGACTCCCCCCGACTACAGCGCCTCCGCGAGGCCGGTTTTAAGATTACCCACGCCCGCCAGACCGTGCTGTCGGTGCTGGAAGAGGCGGGCGGTCACATGACCTCCGCGCAGGTCTTGGACGCAGTCTCCGCTGTCGATTCAGGCATCGGGCGCGCCAGCGTTTTCCGCACGCTGGACATGCTCTCGCGCCTGTCGCTCATCCGCCCGACCTTCGTCGATGGCAGCGGTGCGCCGGTGTTCGTCCTGCTGCCTGACGGCCACCACCACCACATCGTCTGTACGGGCTGCGGCACCGTCACCGAGTTCGACGACTGTGGACTGAGTCACCTGACCGAAAAACTAGAGGCTACAACCGGCGTCCAGATTGTCGGCCACCTGTTGGAGTTCTACGGCCTCTGCCCGCTCTGCCGGGGCGCAGCAGCGCCCGCATAGAGCGCCGCGTGCGCCGCGACCATCGCCGCCGCGCTGAAATGGTCATTCAGGCGCGCCAGCCCCGCCGCGCCCATCTGCGCCCGCAGTTCCGGCTCAGATAGCAAACGGCGCAGCGCTCCCGCCAGCGCAACGGCATCAGCGGGTGGCACGGTAAACCCGGTCACGCCATCACTCACCACCTCTGGGATAGCGTCTACGGTTGTGCTGACCACCGGCACGGCCTGCGCCATCGCCTCTAACAGCGTCATCCCGAACCCCTCGCGCAGGCTGGGCATCAAATACACATCCAGCGCCGCCATCAGACGCGGGGCATCGTCGCGCCAGCCCAAGAAATGCACCTGCCCCGCCAGATTCAACCCCGCCGCCTGTGATTCGAGGTCAGCGCGCATGGGGCCGTCCCCAACGATCAACAGATGAGCGTCTTGGAACTGCCCGGCAAGCTGAGCGAAAGCATCTAGGCCGTAGTTCAAACCTTTGGCGTCGATTAAGCGGCTGACCGCCCCAACCCAGCGCCCATCGGATGACAGAATTGGGATTTCAGCGCATAAACCGGCGCGAACGGCGGCGCGGTCATGGCGCGGGACGGGCAGTGGCAGACCGTGGTGGATGCGCGTCAGTTTATCGACTGGCGCGCCGACCTGCTCAATCAAATAACGCCGCACTGCATCGGAAACGCACACGCCCTGCTCGGTCAGCGGCCACAGCGTCTTATACAGCAGGCGCACCAGCCAACGGCGCAGATGTGGACCCGTGTTGTGGGTGGTACTAAACACCCGCCTCACGCCCGCCAACCGCGCCGCCAGTGTACCGTACAGGTCTGCGTGAATCATGTGGGTATGCACGAGGTCGGGTTTTTCGGCGCGTAGGTAGCGTATCAGCGCGACCAACGCAGCGGGTGAGGCGCTACGCGGGAGGTCAATCACGGTGGTGGGAATGTCGCGGGCACGGGCGGCGTCGATGAGGGTTTGAGCCGCGCCACCGGGCGGGGCGAGCATCACGGCGCGGGCGTCGTGGCCGTGGTCGCGGCGCAGGCCGTCCAGCAGGTCTAGCAGGTGTCGCTCCGCCCCGGCGATACCCGCTGCCTTGAGGATATGCGTAATCCGCATGGGTTCGTGTCCTTGTCGCGCTGTTGTTAGGCATACCATCATACATGATGGTCGCTGGGAATCATTAGCCGGTGAATAGAACCATCAGACGCCCCTTGCCACCTGTCCGCCTGACGGGGTAAGATAAAAATCATTAGCCGTCTAAACGAATTGAAAAG
>JALONW010000289.1 GCA_025454725.1 Anaerolineae bacterium | reverse complement strand
GCTGTACCGGGGCAATTTCATGGGCGGTTTCTTCGCCAACGACGCCCGCGAATTTGAACACTGGCAGCTCCGCGAGGAGGAGTACTGGCACGCCCAGTTTATCCAGACCAGCCAGCTCCACATCCAACAGCTCCGGGCGGCGGGTCAGCTTGACGCGGCGATTGCCGCCGCACGCCACGCCCTGACCTACGCGCCGCTGTGGGAGGACTTCCACCGCGCCCTGATTCAGCTCTATCACGCCACCGGCGAACGGGCGGCGGCGCTGCACCAATATCAGACCTGTAAAAACCTGCTGTGGGAGGAGTTGGGTGTCGAGCCGGACGCCAGCACACAGGCGCTGCTGGAGCACCTGAAGCGCGGTGCGCCCGCCGTACATCTGCCCGCACCGCGCAGGAACCTCCCACCTCGGATGGGCGGTTTTGTCGGGCGTGGGGAGGTGCTTCGGTCGGTCAGTGGGCTGGTCGAGCGCCACGCCCTGCTGACGCTGTGTGCCACGGGCGGCGCGGGCAAGACCCGCCTCGCGCTGGAGGTCGCCCATCAGATGGGCAACCGTTTTGCGGGCGGCGTGTGTTACGTAGACCTGACCAGCACCCAGCGCCCAGAAGATGTTGCCCCGGCCATCGCGCAGGCTCTCAGCATCCATGACCTAAACGAGACGCCGCTGCATGAGGCGGTCGCGGCGCGGGGCGCGCTCCTGCTGGTCCTCGACAACTTCGAGCATGTCATCGAGGCGGCGGGCATCATCCCCCCGCTGATTGACCACGCGCCCGACCTGCGCGTTTTGGTCACCAGCCGCGAGCCGCTCAAACTGTACGGCGAGCAGTTGTTCCGGTTGGGCGCGCTGACTCTAGAGGAGGCGTGCCTGTTGTTCCGGGAGCGTGTGCGCGCCGTGAACCCCGACTTCCGCCGCAGCGAGGAGGCCGACCGGCTGGTCGAGGCCATCTGTGACCAGCTTGAGGGACTGCCGCTGGCGATTGAGCTGGCCGCCACCCGTGCCCGCACCCAATCGCTGGACGAAATCCGGCAGGGGTTGGCCTGCAAGCTCGACCTGCTGACCTCCGACCTGCGCAACCTGCCGCGCCGCCAGCGGGCGATGTACTACACCATCGAATGGAGCTACCAACTGCTCACGCCGGAGCAGGCCGATGTGTTCCGCACCTTAGCGGCCTTCCGGGGCGGCTGGACGCGCCACGCGCTCGCGCAGCTTTCGCCACACGCCGCGCTGCTCGATGATTTGGTCGATAAGAGCCTCGTGCGGCGGGCGGCGGCTGGGACGCCGCGCTACAACCTCTACGAGACGGTGCGCGAGTACGCCGTCCACCAGTTGGAGCGCGCCGAAAATGCCCATCCGGTGCGCATCGCCCATGCCCACTGGGTGATGGGTTTTGTCGAGTCGTTCAACCAGCGCCTCAAGACCCGCGACCATGCCCAAGCGCTGACCGACATCCGCGATGAGGAAGAAAATATTTACGCCGCGCTGGATTTCGCCGCCAACCAACCCGACCTGTTAGAAGTGTATGCGCGCACCCTGAGCGCCATCGGCTGGATATGGTATATCCGCCCGCCCTACCGTTCGCCGCTGGCGCATTTCCAGCACGCCGTTTCGCAGACCGATGCACTGTCCGTCCCGCTGCGTGCCGACCTGTTGGCGGCGGCGGGTCATATCGCGGACGTGTGGGGGCTGCACGAATCTGCCGAGGCGTGGCAGCGGGCGGCGCTGGTGGACTATACCGCGCTCGGTGACGAACACAGCGCGGCCTATGTCCGTTTCTACCTGACTGGGCGCACCACCATGATGGACGACATCCGCGACCAATTGACCTCGCTGCGTACCTATGCACTGGGGCAGGGCGACGACTACCTACTGTCGATGGTGGACCTCAACCTCGGCTGGACGCTGTTCCACCGGGGCGAAGCACCCGCCGCCGAGCGCTACCTGCGCGAAGGGCTGTCGGTCGCGGAGCAGAACGGCTATCAGATTATGCTGTCCACCTACTATATGAACCTCGGTATGGTGTGTGCCGCTAATCATGTGCTGGACGAGGCGGTTGGGCTGTTGGAACGCGCCCGCGCCAACAGCCAAGCCGACGGGAACATCTTCATGGAGGCGCTGGTGACGCTCGACCAGTGCCACCTGCTTTACATGTCCGGCCAGCCCAGCGCCGCGCTGGATTACCTAAACCAAGCCCAGCCGCTGGTCGAACGGAGCAGTGCGCCGATGCTGGTGGTGACGTACCACTTCTGGCGCGGGGTGATGGCGGCAGATGCCGGGCAGTGGGAGGCCGTGCGCCACCACGACACCCAAGCCCTGAAGCGTTTGAATCCCTATAACGGCAACATGTCGAACGTGACCTTTGATTTAATCATCCATATCACCCTGCTGCTGGCTCGGCAAGGACACTGGCAGTCAGCGGCGCTGCTGCTGGGCTGGATAACCCACTATGGTCAGATGATGCAGTACGCCTATTCTCGCCACCATCTCGGCTGGCTGGCCGAGATTGAGGTGGCGCTGTCGGGTCATGATGCCGCTGGGCGCTCACAGGCGGCAGAACAGGGCGCACAGCTCACCACCGAGGCGATGCTGTCCGCAGCCCGCGATGCACTGCTGCTGTTGGGGTAGGGGTAGGTGTATCCCCTCGCCATAGGGTAAGCGTCGGGGGGTTGTTGATTGTCGGGGCAAGAGTTCTCAGAAGTATGTACCAGAGGTGGAGCTTTTATTTTGTGGGAAGTGTGACAAGTTTTTTTAACTTGTCGGATTTTTGAGATTGGCTAAGTCAATGAGCGCCTGAAAAACCACTCTGATGTCTGATTTCAAATTATCTATATCATTTCGATAGGCGTTAAAACGTCTGTCGTGAGCTGAAAAATCTCCAAGCTCTTTTAACTTGGGAAGTGCTTTTTTAACATTGCGCCCTAAAGAACCTTGATTTCCTTGCCAAATAGGTTCATTTAACATGGCGATGATAAGCTCTTTTAAGTACAAATAATCATCCGAAGAATTTTTAATTTTAGAGGCGATTTTGTGATATTCAAAACACTCTATAATTAAAGACTCAAGTAGTCTCCTTATCATCACTGCACAAGCATCATAAAGAGCATTTTCATAAGCTCCATTGATTTGATTAGCCACAACCCATAAGGAATGCTTTACACCCTTAAATAGGGTCATATCAATAACTTGACTAGTTCTGGCTTTTTGGGTTTCAACAGGTGGTTTAAATTCCTCATCTATTTCACTCTGTATCTTTTGCGCAATTCCAAGAACTTGTTTGGCAAAATCAGTCATATAAGTTACTCATCTTTTGTTCTTTGATAAAGATGCTTTGCCATACTCTCAAAAATCTTATCAATTTGCTCTGCACTGGCATCTGAAGAGATGTGAATCTGAATATCAATGTGCAGTGACGGGCTGTTAGATTGGGGCACATTCTGAGGACTCAAATTTGCGACAGAGTTTGTTGGAACAGAGTTTGATGGTATTGAAGAAGGTGGCATTATGGGATGAGGTGTTGAGCTACTTTCTGGAATAGGAGTATCTGATGTATCAAAATCAGCAAGGCTGCAAAGGGCTTTAAATGTAGAGACAATGCCACCGACTACTTGGTCTCCACCTGATGATTTTGGTCTAAAGAAATTCTTTAGTTCTTGTTCAGTTTTTTTGTGAGCATCTGGATAAAGGCGAAATAGTTCTTTATATGCTGTCTTTATCCCATTAGCCATAACTTTTTTTGATTGACTTGAGTCTCTGTAGGCACGCCAACTTTCAGTCGGTTTACCATTTGTATTGATAAAATCAATATGTTTTAGAATAGAAACTATAGGGCGATAATTTTTGGAACCAAACCCAATAGTAGGCAGCCAGTTTGTACTTACTGTATCGGGAACTCCCATTCCGGGTATTTTGGAGAAAAATTCAATTAGTTTGTTTGGTGTGTTTATGTAAGGAAATTCCGCCATGAGGTTGTTTCCTACTTCATTAAATGACTGTTCGCATATGATACGAATAGTTCTAGGGTTTTGCAACTATTATGCTCATGTGTCGTACATCAGTACCGCAAATGGTATTTCATCAACCTATCGCCCCAGTAGGGCAAGCGTCGGGGGGTTGTTGATTGTCGTGGCGGCGCGGGCGGTTGTACAATGACGGTGATACCCTGACGGATAAGCCGATTGCTTTCCCCCTATGACGACAAGCTCAATAAACCGCGCTGCGCCGCGCTTGGGCGGCCTGACCCGCCCACTCAACGCCGCCTACCGCCAACTGTTTGGCCCCAGCGATTGGCTGATGCTGCTGGTGGCGTTCGGGATGGTGCTGCTGCCCGCGCTCACCCTTCAGGTCGCCGAATGGGCGGTCGATTATGGCCTGATTACCGCCATCTGTGTCCTCGGCACACTCATCGGGTTCGTCGCGGCGCGCAGCCGCTTCGGTGAGCTGACCGCGCTCATGTTGATGGCCTTCATCGGCTTGGGGCTGATTCCCATCCTCGCCGCGCAGACCGTCCCCGGCGGGATGTATGAAGTCGTCGAGCGCGCCATCATCTGGACCAACGACGCGGTGGTGGGCGGCATCAACCAAGACGAGCTGGTCTTTACCATGCTGGTCGGGCTGCTGTTTTGGTTCCTTGCCTACAACATCACATGGCACATCTTCCACATCGACCGGGCGTGGCGCGCCATTCTGCCGCCCGTGCTGATTATCCTGCTCAACGCGGTCTTCTACAGCGGCCCGACCCCGTTCGAGCCGTACCTGTTGGGCTTCCTGTTCCTCGCCCTGATTGCGCTGGCGCGGTCGGCCTTGGAACAGCGCGAATGGGAGTGGTACAGCGCCGGGGTGCGCGTCCCCAAACGCACACGCACGCAGTTCCTCGTCGTCGGGACGGTGATGGCTGCTGTCTTGGTGCTGCTCACCTCGCTTGCGCCGGTCGAGCCGCTGGAAGAACAGTCGCAGGCTTTCCAAGAATTTTTACAGAGTGACCCGCTGGCCGAATTGAGCGAGGTCTGGAACCGGCTGTTCGCCCCTATCAGCAGCGACGGCCCGGTCAGCTCCGATTACTACGGCGGCGACAGTTTGCAGCTTAGTGGGGCGGTGCAGCTCGGCGAACAGGTGATTTTCACCGTCAGCGCGCCACCGCGCAGCCAGCGCTACTACTGGCGCGGGCGCGTGTTCGACACCTATGAGTATGGCAAGTGGGACAACGGCGCAGACATCCGCCTGACCACCCCGACCTCGCCGTTTATCGTGCGGACGGAGCCGGACGCCGCCCGCGTCCCCGTCCAGACCACCTTCACGGTCGGAGCGCGCTCGCTGCGGCTGGTTCACAGCGTCCCACAGACCGCGCAGGTAGACCTCGCCACCGTACCGCGTCCTCCAGCGCGGCGACATCTACACCGCCACCGGCCTCGTCAGCACCGCCACCGCCGACCAACTGCGCGCCGCCAACGCGCCCTACCCGGATTGGATTCGCAACCACCCGCAGTACCTCCGCACGACGCCGGGCGTCGTCAGCCCACGGGTGTCCGACCTCGCCGCCCAAATTGTCAATCAGGCGGGCGCGGTCACACCCTACGACAAGGCCAAACGCCACCTCGATGGTGGTGATGCTCCGCAGCCTCGGTATCCCGTCGCGTATGGCCGCCGGGTTTGCGCAGGGCGAGTTCGACGCGGCCACCGGCCAGTATATCGTCCGCGAGGCCGACGCGCATACGTGGGTCGAAGCGTATTTCCCCGGCTACGGCTGGATTGAGTTCGAGCCGACCACCGCCGAACAGTCGCTGACCCGTGAAGGCGACCGCGACACCAGCGAGGAGAGCCAGACCAACCCGCAGGGTGAGCCGACCACCACGCCGACGCCCACCCCGTCCCCGACGCCGACTGAGACACCGACCAGCGAGCCGCAAATCATCACCGCGACGCCGGAGAGCGCCGAGAATCCGCCGGTCATCCCGCCGACTTCGACCCTCACCCCGACGCCGACCCTGACGCCCACGCCGGTCATCCTGCCGACCCAGCCCGCGCCGGTTCAACCAGAACCGCGTGACCCGCTGGAACTGCTGCTGCCCGCCGCTGGGCTGGTGTTGGGGCTGGTCGTCCTCGCCTTGCTGCTGATTGCCTTTGGCTGGCTGCTGTATTGGTGGTGGGAGTGGCGCGGCGTGAAGGGCTTGTCGCCGGTCAAGCGCGTGTATGCGTTGATGGAGCGCTACCTCGGGCTGTTGGGCGTCACCTTCCGCCCTGACCAGACGCCCGATGAGCGCCGCCGCGACACCATGCGCGCCCTGCCCGGTTCCGAGCGCCCAGTGACGGCCATCACGCGCCTGTACACCGCCGAGCGCTATGGCCCCAACCCCGAAATGCTGGAAAAATCGCCCAACGTCGAAGCGCAGGCTGAGGCCGCGTGGTCGGACGCTCGAAAGGGCATCCTGCGGCGCTGGCTGGCGCGCTTCATGTTCTGGAAACGCGACAAGTGACCGCACACCTCCCCGACGGGCTGGCCGCCGTGATGGCTGGTCGCCCGTATCGATGGTATCCCAGCCTGCCCAGCACGATGGATGAGGCGCGGGCGTGGCTGCGCGAGGGTGCACCGCACGGCGCGGTCATCCTCGCCGATGAGCAGACCGCCGGGCGCGGACGGCTTAACCGCCCGTGGCAAACCCCGCCGGGGTCGGCGTTGGCGCTGTCGATGGTGCTGCGCCCGCACCTGTCCGCGCTGACGCATTTGCCGCTGTTGGGTGCGCTGGCGGTGGCCGAGTCAGTCGCGCCATTGGGCGTGCCGGGCTTGGGCATCAAATGGCCGAACGATGTGCTGGTCGGCGGCCTGAAACTCAGCGGCGTTTTGGCTGAGTCCGAATGGGACGGCGCGACCCTGCGCGGCGCGGTGCTGGGCATCGGCCTCAATTTGTCGCAAGATTTCACCGGCTCCGACCTCGACGGGGTGGCGGTCAGCCTGCGCGGAGCGCTCGGTCGCCCCGTTGATGGGCTGACCGTGCTGGGCGCGCTGCTGACCCAACTCGATGCGCTGTGGGCGCTGGTCGGGTCGGCGGCGCTGGTACGGGCATGGCGCGCCCGCCTCATCACGCTGGGGCAGCGGGTGACGGTCAGCACCCCAGCGGGTGACCTCATGGGCATGGCTGAGGACGTAGACGCCGACGGCGCGCTGTGGCTGCGCGCTGACGACGGCACGCGCCACCGTGTCATCGCCGGGGATGTGCGTCTGCGTTTAGCCTGACGGCGGCAGCACCACCGTGAAGGTCGCGCCGCGCCCCGCTTGGCTGGTCACGCGGAATACCCCGCCCATCGACGCGGCGCGGGCGGCCATATTGTCTAAGCCGTGGCCGCGCTGAACCGACTGCGGGTCGAAGCCGCAACCGTTGTCCGAGGTTTCTAGGACCACGCCGCGCCCGTCCTCCTCCAACGTCAGGTAGACCTCGGTCGCACCGGCGTGGCGGGCGATGTTGGACAGCAGTTCGCGCCCGACCTGCACCAGCGCGTGGACGATGCCCTCGGTCAGCCCCCGGAAGGTCGGCGCGATGTCCATCACGAGGCGGGCGGTGCACACCTGCCGGAAGTTGTCGGCAAGGTCGCGGAACTGCTCTTGCAGGCTGACGGTGTAGTTGACGCTCAGGTGTAGGTCGCGGATGTAGCGGCGCAGGTCTTCAATCACGCGGTTGAGGTCGGCGGTGGCGGTCAGAAGTTGGGCGGACAGCTCCGGCGAGGCGTCGCCAGCGATGCGGGCGATGTCGAGCTTGATGCCGATGGCGTAAATCTGCTGGATGATGCCGTCATGCAGCTCCATCGCAATCCGGTCGCGCTCCTCGATAATCGCCAAGCGGCGCAGCGACTCCGACAATCGGGCGTTCTCGATGGCGATGGCAGCGTGACCGGCCAGCATCGTGACCAACTGCTCATCCTCAGCCGTGAACGGCTTGCCGTCCAACCGGTCGCACAAATACAGGTTGCCCAGATGCACCCCCTTCGAAATGATGGGGACGCCGAGGAACGAGCGCATGGGCGGATGGTGTTCGGGGAAACCGACCGCGCCGGGGTGCTTACTCAGGTCGTCGAGGCGGATGGGATCGGTATCGGTCAGCAGCGCGCCCAACACCCCCCGCCCAATCGGCAGGTGGTCCATCTGCGCGATGTGCGCCTCGCTGATGCCGTAGGTCAAGAACTG